>JAJZCU010000391.1 GCA_021828935.1 Planctomycetota bacterium
GGAAGATTAACCTGTTAAAAAATGTCGGCCCGGCGCCGGCCGCGCCCGCCCAGCCGGCGCCCTACGCCTACATGCAGCCCAATGCCATGCAAACCAAGCTGGCCTTTGGCGATTTTCCGGTGGTCAGCCATGGGCAGCTTTTTCTGAATACCGGCACGCGGGTGCTCACCCGCACCGCCGCCGCCGGCACGCGGCTATGGAGCTACCCGGCCCACCCTCCGGGCGTGGTCAATGCGGTGCAGGCGCGGGCCAATTTGCTGGCGGCCGGGCAACACTTGAACAGCTGCGTGATCACGGGTCATCGGGTGCTGGCGCTGCTGCCTGCCAATGGCAACGTCGCGGTGATGCAACCGTACATGTTCTATTCGCCGTATGGCGCCGCCGCGGTGATGCGGCTGGTGTGCCTGAACCGCAAGACAGGGCGCCCGGATTGGTCGGTGTTGTCCAGTGCGATGGTGCATGGCAAGCACAACAGCAGCTTTCTGGCCGACAGCCCGCCGCTGGTCAGCCACGGCGCGGCGTACCTGGTGGGGCAGCGAATCCAGCCGGGGGATATTTTAATTGGATTATATCTGGTGAAAATAAAGCTGGCCACCGGTAGAATTGCGTGGTCAAGATATGTATGCAGTACTGTCAGCCAGATGTACAGCGGCGCGGCGTCGGGAATTATACCAGCCGCCGCCGATGGCGTGCTTTACATCTCCGACCCCCAGGGTGCCGTGTGCGCGGTAAATCAGGGCTCCGGCCATATACTGTGGCTGCATGAAACCTCGGCGGCGCGGCGGCCGGTGACCAACATGTACGGGCAGTTTCAGCAGAACGGCCGCGCCTCGTGGTACAACAATCCACCGATTGTCGCCGGTAAGTTTTTGATCAGCACCGACAGCCAACGTCCCGGCGCCATGACCATCCATATTCTGAACCGGTGGACCGGCCGGCAGGTGCGGCGCTTCCGGTCGGGCCGTTTGCGCGGAGCCAGCATTTTGGCCGGGGTCATCGGGCATACGCTGTTCACGGTGGGGGACCGGGCGGCGGCGGTGAACATCAAGAACGGGAAGGTAAAGTGGACGGGCCCGGCGCTGCTGCCGGACGGGAAGCTGGCGGGCCGGCCGTTTTTATCAAAAAAGTATTTGTACGTGCCCATGACGCACGGGCTGGCCATTTTGCGGGCGCAGACCGGCGTCATGGCGCGTTTCGTGCGCTGGCCGGTGGGGCCGCACCGCAAGCCCGGCCGGCCCGGCAATTTGTTGGTAACACCGGAGGAAGTGGTGGTGGCTGGGCAGACGTCCATCTGCGGCTATGCCCGCTGGGCCACGGCGCTGGCGTATTCCAAACGGCAAATCGCAGCGCATCCCACGCTGGCGCTGCCGCGGCTGGCCCTGGCGGAGATCGCATTCCGCACGAAGCACCGCGCGCTATCTGAAAAAATCATGGCCCAGGCGGTGCGCTTGGTGGCGGGGCATGCGCCGGGAAACAAGCCGCAGGCGCGGCGGCGATTATTTCACGTGAGCCTGCATTTTGCCCGGCAGTTGCAAACCGCCAAAGGCCCCGCCCATTTTAAAGATGCCCGTTTCTTTTACTCCTGTGCCCAAAAAGTGGCCTACGACAACCGCTCGCAGGTGCAGTGGCGCCTGGCGCTGGCGCAATTGGCGCTGCGGCAACGCCAGCCGGCGCAGGCCGCGGGGCTTTTCAACGCGGTGCTGGCGGATAAAAAGCTGCGGCGCGCCCGGTTCCGCGAGGCGCACGGCGACGACCGTGCGGGGGTGATCGCGGAAACCCGGATGCAAAATTTAATCATCAAGAAATATGGCTCCAAAATTTACGCCCCCTTTGAGGCCAAGGCCGCGGCCCTTTTGGCCAGCGGGCCGCAGTCTCCCGCGGTGCTGCGGCAGGTGGTGCGCCGATTTCCCAACAGCCGCGCCGCCGTGCGCGCCGCCACGCGCCTGGCCCGGCGGCAGGGGCGGCAAAAACGCTATCAGCCGCTGATGCGCACGCTGTTCTGGGTGATGCAGCACGCCCATTCCACCCCGCGGCAGGCCTGGACGATTGCCAAGCTCGCCGCCGCCAACGCCCACCTGCGCAACTGGGGCACAGCCATTGGTCTGCTGCGGCGGGGCCGCCGGTTGTATCCCAGGACCGCGGTGCGAATCGGCGGTCACACGGCTACTTTTGCATCGTTAATTACCCGCCTGCAAAAGCGCATGCCCGCCGGCAGCGAAGGTCGCCTGCCCACGCTGGGTTTCCCGTTCAACGATGCCTCGGCGGGCATTCTGCGGGCCACCGGTCAATTGCTTACGCCCACGGAGCCGCGCCTGGCTTTGCATCGGCCCGACGTGATGATGGCGTGCCGCCCGGCCGCGGGGGGCGCCAAGATCAGCTTGTTTGCTGCTAAAAATTTGAAGCGCACCTGGGCCACCAAGATTCCGGGCAACGGCCACGCGGTGCTGCTGGGCTTTTGGCGGAAGGAAGCGGTGGTGGCCACGGCCACGCGGGCCATCGCCCTGGGGCTGCGCCAGGGGCATATTCACTGGCAAATACGCCTGCGCCAGGTGGCGGTGGCGGGCCATCCTGCGCCGCACGCCGTGCCTGCGCCGCCGCAGGTCTCCTACATCATGGCCAACCAAAACGCCATGACCTATTCCTCCGGAATTCCCACGGGCGTATATTCCCCGGCCATGCAGGACACGGCCCGGCGACGCAATTTGTATTTTCAACAACATCTGCAGGGGCCGGTCTTCACCACGCTGCGAATCATTCACAATCGGCTGGTGGCGGTGGCCAACAATGCCCTCATGGCCTTTAGCTTAAGCAATGGAAAACCGTTGTGGCCGCGCCCCGTGGACCTTTCAAAACGGGGCACGGTCAGCATCGTCACCGGCGCGGGCCCGCTGCTGGCCGCCCAGGTTGATGGCAATCCCGACAATGCCACCGAAATGGTCATCCTGCGGGCCGACAGCGGCATGTTCCAGGGCGCCATTAAATTTCGGCGGCAGCATATTTATTGGCGGAAAATCAACGGCGAAGGAACGTTGTTCGTCGTGAGCACGTCGGCGGCCAGCGCGTTTAATTTATACGGACAAATGACGCATCCGGTAT
>JAJZCU010000011.1 GCA_021828935.1 Planctomycetota bacterium
CTGTTTTGCCTGATTGAAATGACGCGGCAGCGCGTGCGGCCGAGCCTGAAGCGCAGCATTTATCAGGATTGCCCGCATTGCCACGGCGCGGCGCTTATTAAAACGCCGGAGAGCGTGTCGCTGGATGTGATGCGACGCCTAACCGCCGGGGCGTCGCGCATGGATGTGGCTCGCATTGAAGTGCGCGTATACCCCGCAGTGGCCACGTACCTGCTGAACCGCAAACGCAAGCAACTGGTGGAATTGGAAGATCGGTTTACCAAGCGTGTGCAGATTTTGGGCGACCAGAACGTGGCCGGAGACGCCATTTTAATGGAAGCGTATGACGTGCGGGGCAGTTTGCTGAACGTGACGTTGTAAATTATCGCGGAGCGGGGCCCTTCGCGCGCCGCGCCAGCCCCACCTTTAAAGGTGGGGCTGATGGTTGGTATTTGACCGTTTTAGGGGCCGCCGGTGGCATGCGCTCAATTGGCTTTTTATCGCGGCGCGGCCGGCCCCTGGGCGTTGGCGCGGGCCCGTGAGCTGGTCATGCGTTACGGCCGCAACGCCACTTGTTATCAAATATTGAATCCTGGATTTTCCTATTGGTTTTCGGCGGATGGCGACGCCGTGGTGGGGTTTGTGCCCGCGGGCGGGTACTACGTGGCGGCGGGGGAGCCGGTGGCGCCCGCGGAAGCGCGGACGCGCGCCGCAGCGGAGTTCGCCGCCGACTCGCGGCAGCGCGGCTTTGGCGTTTTGTATGTCTGCGCCGAGCCGCCGTTTCTGGAGCAACTGCGGGCGACGAATCTGCCGACGGCGGCGGTCACGATCGGCGCGCAACCGGTGTGGCGGCCGCGGCAATGGGCCCAAATGGCTGCGGGAAATGCATCGCTGCGTTCACAAATCCGCCGCCCGGCGCGCAAGGGGCTGATCATTGAGTCCGTGGATTCGGGCGCCGCGCAGCGTGATCCGCGTTTGCGCCGGCTGCTGCGGCAATGGCTGGATCGGCGGCACATGCCGGCGCTGCATTTCTTGACCGAACCGCAGATGCTCCGCGGCCTGGTGGCGGATCGCTTGGTGTGGGTGGGCAGCATAAATGGGCATCCGCTGGCGTATCTGGTGGCCTCGCCCGTGAAGCTAAAAAATGGTTATTTAATAGAGCAGATTGTACGTTCGCCCCGGGCGCCCAACGGCGCCGCGGAGGCCCTGGTCAATGCGGCGATGCGCGAAATTGCGTGCCGTGGCTGTGATTTCGTGAGCCTGGGTTTGGTGGCCTTGTCCCGGCAGGCCGCGGGCATGGCGGACAATCCGCCGTGGGTGCGGGCGCTGTTTACGTGGGCGCGCGCTCACGGCCAGCGCTTTTATCGCTTCGCGGGATTGGAAAATTTTCGGCTCAAGATGCTGCCGGACCACTGGGAGCCGTTGTACCTGATAAGTCAGGAAAAAACGTTCGGATTGCCGGCGCTGCTGGCCATGGCGGGGGCATTTTCCCGGCGTCCATTGTGGCAGATGGGCGCGGCAGCGGGGTTAGTGGCGGTGCGGCAGGAAGTGAAGAATGCCGGGCATTGGCTGCGGCGGTGAAGGCTTTGCGGAATGGGTGTGGCAAAGAATCCACAGCTCGCCCAACAGGATCCTGCGGACCTATGGCGCCGATGAACGAACCGCCGATGACGCGGATGAACGCTGATACGATGCGGCGCGGCGCCGGATAACACTTTTTTCCTCTGGAGCACGGCGCCGCACCGGCGAAATAAAAAACCGCTGAGACGGTGAGGTCGCGGAGAACCGTGATTATGGGGGCGGGCTTCCAGCCCGGCGCAATCTAGTGTTGATGTCAGCATGAATGTGAACAATGCAAGATGGCCTCCCCTAACGCCAGCCCCTCAGAAACCACCCCTCGTTCCTCGGCGTCGTCTCAGCGATCTCAGCGTCTCGGCGTTTTATTTTATGACCTTCCATCGGGCCCCGCGTATCCGCCGGCGCGACGGCACGTTTGCGCACCGGTCGCCCCGCAACGCCGCGGAATTGTGCCGCCGCCACGCGCCCGTCGCGGCCAGGTGGGCCGGCGCGGGCGGCTAACAGGGCTGGCCACCGGTTTGAAATTTTTGATGCTGTGCGCGTTCGTGTGCATAATACGTTTTCCGCGCCGGCGGCCGCTGCGCAACGGCTGTAGCGCACACAAACCCGAAGGCGCGCCAACACGGGGACCACGGGCCAACCGAATGGCGACGTCACGTCGTTTCTAACGATTAAGCACCCCCGCCCCAAAACTTTTGCCGCACCCCGCGGAAATTATCGGCGGCGCGAAAATTGATTGTCCGGGCGGCAACACTATGCTATAGCCGAAACTCTCTGGAGCAGGCATGAATAATCGCTTTACGATCAAGGACTTCTTTCTGTTTGCGCTGCTGATTGGCGTGATCGTGACGATCTGTTTTTCGATGGCGCAGTTTAATTATCAGGAGGATGCTCTGCTGTCGCTGCGGGGGGCAATCCAGCGTAACACCAAGGTGTCAGGCCAAGTGCTTTCAGCGGTACAGAAGCTGGAGCGAGGGGGCATACGACTCGGCGATTCGGCGGGGCCGCGCGCCGCCGCCAAAAAAATTATCCGCAAACATTACAAAGACGGCGCGGAGTATGTGTACTACCCCACGGTTCCGCTGCCCCCGCACGCGGCGCAGAATCAACCGGGCTATGCGCGCGGGGATTGGCTGGTGGTGAATTTGGGCTCGGAGCCCAAGCGCATCATGCCGTATGTCCCGCAGAGCGGCGCCGGGCAGGACGTGCAGGGTGGCGTGCTGGAACCGCTTTTAACGCGCAACCCGGTGACGCTGCAGTGGGAGCCGTTTCTGGCGGAAAGCTACCGCATCTCGGCGAATGGAATGAAAATTACGTATAAACTTCGGCGGCATTTAACCTTCAGCGACGGCTCGGCGTTAACCGCGAAAGATGTGGTGTTCAGCTACGATACCCTGATGAACCCGAAAATCATGTGCGCCCCGCTGCGAAGCTATTTTGATTTCCTAAAAAACTGCAAAGCCGTCGGCAACCGCACGGTTGTCTTTACCTGCAGGAAGCCGTACTTCAAGGCCCTGCAGGTAACCGGCACCTATCTGTCAATTATTCCGCGGAAAATCTACGCGTTTAAGCACGCCGAAACGTTTAACACCAAGGAAACGCTGGTGGGCAGCGGACCGTATGTTCTGCACAAATGGGTGCGCGGCCAGGAGATGATCTTCACGCTCAACATTCATTATTGGGGGCCCAAACCCACGTTCAATCGTATCATCTATAAATTCATTGAGAGCCCCCAGGCGTCCCTGCAGGCGTTCGAGGGCGGCCAGATTGACATGGACAGCCCCACGCCGCAGCAATGGGTGGGGCTGTCGAAACGCCCGAAGCAGTTCAACAAATACATCCATTATAAATACGCCAACCCTGAGAACGGCTATTCGTACATCGGTTATAACCTTTTGGATCCGATGTTTAAGGACCGCAAGACCCGCACGGCGCTGACCATGCTGCTGGACCGGAAGGCGATCATTAAAACATTTCTCAAGAATCTGGCTTTGCCGGTCAACGGCCCGTTCAGCCCCGGCACGCCGCAGTACAGCACACAGGTGAAAGCCATTCCATACGACCCCGCCGGCGCCGAAAGACTGTTGGCCCAGGCCGGTTGGAAGAAAAACGCCAATGGATTTTTGGTGCGTAATGGGAAGGTTTTCCATTTTAAGTTATCGATGCCCGCGCACGCTGGAGTCATGAAGCGCATCGCCATTTATGCCAAACAGCAATTCGCCAAAGCCGGGATCCGTATGACCATTAATGGCCTGATTTTTCCAGCGTTGGTGTCGAAGATCCGGCACCGAAAGTTCGACGCGATTTACCTTGCCTGGAGCGGCGGCGTGGAACAGGATCCCATGCAAATATGGGATGGTAAAAGCATTGCCAACCAGGGCAGCAACGCGATCAGCTTTAATAATGCCCAGGCCAACAGGCTCATCGCCCAGGGCCGGCGGGAAATGAACACGGCGAAGCGCATGGCCATCTGGCATAAGCTTCAGGCTTTGATTTATTATCAGCAGCCCTATACGTTTCTGACCGAAGGGCTCTCCCTGCATCTGATCAATCGCCGGTTTCATAACACGAAACCATTTAAGTACGGGCTGGACACCGGCAATTGGTTTGTGCCGCTGGCGGACCAGAAATATCACTGACCGCCGCGAACCCGGCGCGCCCCGGTTGCTGTTTGACCCAGCCATTGGATTCGGTTTCATCATGCTCAAATACATTCTTCGCCGCATTCTGTTGATGATACCGACGCTGATCGGCACAACATTTCTTTTGTTCGCCATCGTGCGGTTTTCCCCGGGTCTGTCCAGCAGTAATCAGTTCAAGGGGGGCATGATGAAGGGCGGCGCGGGGCAAAGGGCCCAAGTGCTGGCCGAACAGGAGCAAATGGGCCTGCGCGACAAAAACGGCCATAAAATCAGCATTCCCGTGCAGTACGTCAACTGGATCGATCAGATATGCCAGGGCAACTTAGGCGTGTCCAAGGAGTACAGCATCCCCGTCCTGCAGCTTATCAAAGAACGGTTGCCGGTCACGCTGACCATGAACGTCATTGAATTGCTGCTGGTCTATTTAATTGCCATTCCCGCCGGCATGTTGTCCGCCGTGAAGCGCGGGAAGATGTTTGATTTCTCCTACAGTTTCATTTCATTGGCGCTATACTCCCTGCCGGTGATCTGGGTGGGCGCCATGGCCCTGGGATTTCTTGCCAACCCCCAGTATCTGCCCTGGTTTCCCGCGGCCGGAACGCATAGCACCAACACCAGCAACATGACATTTTTCCAGTACTGCGGCGATTATCTGTACCACATTGTGCTGCCGATCATCTGCATGACCTACGGCGGTTTCGCCTACCTTTCCAAGCAAGTGCGGGCGGGCATGCTCGACGCCCTCCAGCAGGATTATGTGCGCACGGCGCGGGCCAAGGGCGTCGGCGGCGTGGCGGTGACCATTCGGCATGTATTTCGTAATACGCTGCTGCCGCTGATTACCATGTCAGCGGGCCTTTTACCGGGGCTGCTGGGCGGTTCGGTGATTATTGAGAAGATATTCTCGATCAAAGGCATGGGCGCCCTGATGTACCGGGCCACATTTTCTTATGATCTGCCGGTGCTGCAGGCATCGGCCCTGATCGGGGGGGTGCTGACGCTGTTTTCCTACCTGGTGGTGGATATTTCCTACGCCATCGCTGATCCGCGGGTGTCGTATGAATGACCGGCCCTGGCGGGATGACCAAAGCCAGACGGCGGGCGAAAACGCCGCATCCGAACGTCGGCAGGGCCCGGAGAATCCAGCCGATGACCCGCGCGCTTCAGCCATGTTTGAAGCCCCCATGCCGCAGGCCCACCCCACGCCGCCGCTGGCGGCAACCGTGGCGCAGCCGCCCGGCGCTCAGTCCGAGCCGCTGGCCTTGAAGGGGGAAACGTACTGGCAAAGCGTCCGGCGAAGACTTTTTAAGCCGCTGCTGGTGCGCTTCTCCGCAGCGTATATTATTATTCTTGCCCTGCTGGCGGTGTTCGTGCCGTTCATCGCCAATGGGGATCCTTACACAATTGTTATCAAGGCCCATGGCAAAACGCCGGCGCATCGCGAATATCCACTGTTTCGCACGCTTACCAGCATTGACTTAATCGTTCTGGCCGTTTTTGCGTGCCTTTGCTGCTACTTGGTTTTAGCCTGGCGTGCCGGCGGGATCGCCGACCCCATCGCCCGGCGTAAATCCCGCCTGCGGGCCCTGCTGATCTTCGGGGGCATCGCGTTAATTGGCTCGCTGGCCATTTACTTTTTTCATCAGAATGTGCTGGACGTGCGCAACTATTGGCGCATGGTGAAAGCGGGCCGCGCCACGGCCGCCATCTTCCCGCCGGTGCATTGGGGCTACGCTGAGATGGAGCCACTCAGCCGAAATCTTGTGTATAAAATGCCCTACAGCCGCCACATATTAGGCACCGACGGGGACGGCCGCGACGTGCTTTCGCGCCTGCTGTGGGCCACACGAATCGTGATGGCCATTGGGTTTATCAGTCAGGTCATTGCCCTGGTGCTGGGCGTGATTGTGGGCGCCTTGATGGGATATTTTGTGGGCATAGTCGATTTAATTGGCATGCGGCTGGTGGAAATTTTCGAGGCGATTCCGACGTTTTTCCTGATCCTTATTTTTGTGGCCGCCTATGGCCGCAGCATTTTTATGATCATGATCATTCTGGGCCTCACCGGCTGGAGCGGCATTGCGCGGTTTATCCGTGCGGAATTTTTTCGAATTCGCAAACTGGATTACGTCACGGCGGCTATTGCGTCGGGGCTTTCCCTGCCGCGCGTGTTGTTCCGCCACATGCTGCCCAACGGCGTCACGCCGGTGATTGTTTCCATGACCTTTGGCATTGCCGGCGCGGTGCTTTCAGAATCAGGCTTGAGCTTTCTGGGAGTTGGGGTGCGGCCGCCGACGCCGTCGTGGGGGTCGATGCTTAACGACGCCGGCAACCCGGGTTCCACCTTCCACTGGTATCTGGCCCTGGCGCCTGGCATATTAATATTTTTAACAGTGCTGGCGTATAACTTAATTGGCGAAAGCCTGCGGGACGCCATTGACCCGCAACTGAATGTGTAAGCGCGCCGCCGCATCGGCCAAACTCTTAATTTTCGGAGTTCTTCATGCCCGCCACGCCCGCCGATGAACCGCTGCTTGCCGTGCAAAATTTGCACACGCAATTTGCCACGGCCGCCGGTCCGGCCCGGGCTGTTGATGGCGTAAGCTTCACATTGTTTCCGCGGCAAACACTGGCAATTGTGGGTGAATCCGGCTGCGGGAAAAGCGTCACCAGCCTGTCCATTTTGCGCCTGGTGGGGGTGCCGGGAAAAATTGTCAGCGGCTCAATTGCATACCGCGGCCGCGAATTAACCACCCTGTCTGAACGGCAGATGCGGGAAATACGCGGCGGGGAAATCGCCATGATTTTCCAGGAACCCATGACCAGCCTCAACCCCGTGTTCACCGTGGGCGACCAGATTCTTGAAGCCATCAACCTGCACCAGAAAGCCACCTTCACCGAAGCCCTGGCCATCGCCCGCGAGGCGCTGGCCCGCGTGGGCATTTCCGATCCCGACCGGCGGCTGGGCGAATTTCCGCACCAGATGTCCGGCGGCATGAAGCAGCGCGTGATGATTGCCATGGCCCTGGCGTGCAACCCCAGCGTGCTGATTGCCGATGAACCGACCACCGCCCTGGATGTCACCATACAGGCGCAGATATTGGAATTATTGCGTTCGTTGCAGCAAAGCGCCGGCATGGGTATATTATTTATTACGCACGACCTGGGCGTGGTGGCGGAAAACGCCGACGTGGTGGCCATCATGTACGCCGGGCAGATTGTGGAATATGCCGACGTGTTTGAATTGTTTGACCATCCGCTGCACCCTTACACGCAGGGGCTGCTGGCCTGCGTGCCCACGTTGGGCAATGTGCGCGAGCGGCTGTTTACCATCCGCGGGTCTGTGCCCAGCCCCACCGCATACGGCGCGGGCTGCCGCTTTTTACCGCGCTGCACCGTGTGCGCCGGGCCGGCGCGCGACCGTTGCGAAAAGGAAAACCCGACGCTAAGAGAGGTGCGGGCGGGCCATTGGGTGGCGTGCCATTCCGCCGATGGCTATGTCAACGCCCGGGCTACAATTCCGCGGCTGACGTTTCGCCGGCCGGTACAGGAAGCGCAGGTGACGGTTGCAGACGAAAGCGATTTGGCGGAAAACGGCTAGGCTGCGGATACTGCGGATGCCGGAGTTCACGCCATTGACGCGAAATTTGGACAATCCGTCTATAATGTCTTGCTGAAAACTGGCTAAGAAAATTCTTTTTTTGAATCGAAGCGCCATGGCTGCTGAAACTGACCCGATAAAATCAGATGTGTCGCCGCCGACGGACGGCGCGCCTGCGTGGACCGACCAAAACCTACGGAACCCGCATGAAGTGGCGGACAAGGCCCGGCGCGTGCAAAGCATGTTTGAGGCCATTGCGCCCAGTTATGATTTAAATAATCGCGTGCATTCGCTGGGGCTCGATCAGCACTGGCGCCGCGTGGCGGTGAAAATGGCCCATGCTGGCCCCGCCGACATCGTGGCGGATATTGCCTGCGGCACCGGCGATTTATCCATGGCTTTTGAACGGGCCAATCCCCGCCGGGTGATCGGGCTGGATTTCTGCCACCCCATGCTGCAGGCGGCGGCAAAAAAGCCCCACGGGCCGGAAACCAGCTACGGCGAAGCCGACGCCACGCGCCTGCCGCTGGCGGATAAATCGGTGCAGGTGGTCAGCATTGCCTTTG
Organism: Planctomycetota bacterium; assembly: GCA_021828935.1. GTDB lineage: Bacteria > Planctomycetota > Phycisphaerae > WQYP01 > WQYP01 > JAJZCU01. Next base: position 8,367 of record JAJZCU010000011.1, read on the forward strand.
GCATACGCAACGTGGCGAATTGGCGGGCGGCGATTGCGGAATTCGCGCGGGTGTTAAGCCCCGGCGGGCGGCTGATTATTCTGGAATTTTCGCTGCCGGAAAACGCGGCGCTGCGCGGTCTGTACAATTTTTATTTTCATAACATATTGCCGCGCACGGCCACGCTGTTAAGCGGCGATAAATCCGGGGCGTACCGGTATCTTCCCCAGAGCGTGAACACCTTCATCAGCCGGGAAATGATGGTCGAAGCGATGCAGGCCGGCGGATTTGTGAATGTGGCGGCGCTGCCACTGACGGCGGGCATATGCGTGTCGTATCGCGGGGTGCGCCGTGGCTGAGGTGGCGGAAAAGATCATGCGCCTCAAGGTGCGCTGCAATTGGCGCTGCCGGCATTGCGCGGAAATGTTCGGCTCCGAAATGATTGCCTATTATGGAGCACGCGTGCCGGAGCGCGTGAAACCCACCTGGTTCTTCGCGGCCCTTACATTGCTGGACCATCTGCGGGATTGCCAAAAGCATGATTATGCCGATGAACTGCGCGGCCGCTATGGCGTGGATTGCATGAATCACCCGCAGATTTATGATTTTTTTAATGAACACGCTTATACTGAATCGCGACTGATGGCCGAAGAGGATTTGGATTAGTTATTATATAGCCCCCGGCTGGACGGGGGTGAAATTCCCGGCCGACGATCTACATTCCGGCCAACACAACAACGACCAACCGCGGCTGACGCGGATGAACGCGGATAAAATCAGGCCGTCGGAGGCGTTTGGGCATTTTTCATGATAAAGAAAAAAACGATTGTTGTTGCGATCACCGGCGCGTCGGGGGCGTTGTACGCGCAGCGGGTCATTCAGGGGCTGGTTACCGCCGGCGTGCATGTGATGCTGGTGATCTCGCCGCTGGGTCGCCGGCTTTTGCACGATGAACTGGCCATGGAACAGCCCGATCTGGAACGGCTGGCCGGCCGCGTCGATCACGGCATCACGCTGGTTTCATATAACGATGTGGGGGCGACCATAGCCTCGGGATCATTTGTCACCGCGGGCATGGTGGTGGCGCCGTGTTCGGGCAACAAGCTGGCGGAAATCGCGCACGGATTGGGAGATAATTTAATTAGCAGGGCGGCGCAGGTGACATTAAAGGAACGCCGCCGCCTGATTTTGGTACACCGCGAGATGCCGCTAACGGCCATTGATCTGCGCAACATGCAGCAACTCACCGAAGCCGGGGCCATCATTTGCCCCGCCAATCCTGGTTTTTATTTGCTGCCGCAGACCGTGGATGATTTGGTGTGCTTCGTGGCCGGAAAAGTGCTGGATTTGTTGGACGTTGAACATCCATGGAATACACGCTGGACGGGCAAAGCGCCCGATGCCCAGGCGCCGGCAGCGGGGGCCGCGCCATGACGACCACCCCAAGCGTCCCGCCCGCGGCGCCGCAACCCGGTTTGTTCCAGCGGGTGCGCACATTCCTGGAATTGATAAAATTCTCTCACACCATTTTCCTTCTGCCGTTTGCGTTCATCGCCACCTTTCTGGCCAGCCGGGCCATTGGCCAGGCGTGGCCGGGGTTTTTGCGACTGGGGCTGATCGTTTTATGCATGGTTTTCGCGCGCACCTATGCCATGACCGTGAATCGATTGGCCGATCGCCGGCTGGACACGCTAAACCCGCGCACCGCCCGCCGGCCCAGCGCCACCGGGGTGTTATCGCCAATGTTCATGGCCATTTGCATTGCGTTGTCTGGGGCGCTGTTTGTCGCGACGGCGGGTCTTTTTTACGTCTTCTTTCACAATATTTGGCCGATCGTGCTTGCGCTGCCGGTGCTGGCGTGGGTGGCGCTGTACAGTTTCACCAAGCGGTTCACGTGGATGTGCCATTTTTTCCTGGGCAGCAGTTTGATGCTCGGGCCGCTGGCGGCGTGGATTGCCATCGCCCCGCCGCGCGGGCCTGTACTGGCCCCGCAGATATTGTTCCTGGCGTTTGCCGTGTTGTTCTGGAGCGCCGGGTTTGATATTTTATACGCGCTTCAGGATGAATCTGTCGATCGGGCCACGGGCATCTTTTCGCTGCCGGCGCGCATCGGCCGGCGCCGGGCGCTGTGGGTTTCCCGCATCTGCCATGCGGTGACCATCGCGCTGTTGGCGGCGTTTGGCCTGGGTATTATCGGCGGCCTGCGCATGGGCATTTTGTATTGGTGCGGCTTCGGCGTGGTGATCGGCCTGCTGGCATTTGAGCAATCGCTGGTAAACGTGGATGATATATCGCGCGTGAACATGGCGTTCATGACCGTCAACGGCGTTTTGGGCGTGGTGTTCGCGACGTTGACCATTTCAGATTTGTTGTTGCGCTGGCGCTGACGCGGGCGCCGATGTGTCGGCGGACGCCTACCGGCGCGTAAATTACGTTGCCCGGCGGCTCAAGGTCGCCATTGTTGGACGGTGATGCGATGATGCGGTTTCTGACGGGCCTGGTTGATCCCCTTATTGTGGCCATGGCAGCACTCGCGGCCGTCGGTTATTTCTACCGGAGGTTGCTACGATCGGGCGCATTAACAAATAATGTTTTCCTGGTGCGCCGTGCCCGCCAGTGTTATAATTTTCTGGCGGCGCTGGCGTTCGGCGCTCTTCTGGTTTTCCCGGGCGACCTGCACGGCGCCGTTCCGACGACCTTCCTCTGCATCGCTGTCGCCGGGTTCTTCGTGCTCTCGCAAAACCCCGACATCGTGACTCCATCGGAGGAAATCATGCGGCGCGAGCGCGAAAAGGATGCCGAAGAAAAGGCCGATGCCGCCAAAAAAGCCGCCAAACATGCCGCCAAAAAGGCCGAGGATCTGGAGTTTTTTAAGGCGACTCGTTGAGATCGGCGTCTACGCTTAGGACCGCTGAATTATCAACTGGCGTAATCGGCCGAATGCAGATTGGCCACAGAGGGCACAGAGTACACAGAGGAGAACACGATGGACGGATTAATTGAGAACGTCCTTGGTGCTGCAAGCTTTAAACTTTGGCGAAATGCGGTTGATCGATGGGGTCAAACCTATCTCTCTGTGACCTCTGAGTGCTCTGTGGCATTTCCCCGTCTTCCGGCAGGAAAATAGGGCCGTAAAATTCGACCAGCTGCTGCCCAAATGGAACTATGTTGCACCGCCGCAATGACCAAGACAGTTATTGATTCTGCGGCCCTTATGCAAGGAGCCTTGTATGTCAGCCACCGCCACAACCCGCATGACGGCCCGCGAGTTTTTGCAGCTGCCGGAAGACCCATCCGGGGTTCGTCGCGAGCTGGTGAATGGAGAAATTGTCGTGAGTCCAAGTCCGAATTTGTTTCATTCCCATGTTGATCGCCGGCTCAGTCAAATACTTATGAATTATATTGACGCCCACGCAACGGGAAAAGTGTTCGGCGATGTGGATAACGCCGTTTCAAAGTTCACCGTTCGGCGGCCGGACGTATTTTATTTTTCCGGGCCGCGACTGCCGCTGGTGGCGGCGGGGGCGGTTCTTGGGCCGCCAGACCTTTGCGTGGAGATTGTCAGCCCTTCCAGCGTGAAGATAGACCGCGTGGATAAGTTGCGCGAATATGCGGCGTATGGCGTGGCCAATTATTGGACCATCGATCCGATTCAAAAAACGGCGGAAGCGTACGTTCTCTCCGGGCCCTCTTACGCGCTGGCGGCCAGAGGCAAAGATGACGATAAGGTCCATTTTCCGCCGTTTCCAGAGTTGGAAATACCGCTGGCAAAGCTCTGGTGGACCGGCGCGCTGTGATCTGCGAACGTCCCTCGCGGCGCATTGTGTTCGTCGGCGCCGGATTTTTAGGATTTCTCATGAAACTCGGTCTTTTCACGCTGATTACCCCCGAACTCACGCCCTTGCAGGCCGTGCATGCCGCACGCGAATACGGCTACGATGGCATCTGTTTGCGCGTCGCGGACGTTGGGACACCCGCCGCGGGAAAAATAAATTATTGGAGCGGCAACCGCTGTTCCATTCCACTGGAACGCCTGGCGGCTGACTTGCCAACATTTGTCACCGCCGCTCGCGATGCGAAACTGGAAGTGCCTTCACTGGGGGCATATTTTCGGCACGATCAGGTGGACCAAATCGAACGGCTCATGCGAATTATGCGTGACAACGGCGTGAAGGGTTTGCGCATTGCGGGATCGAGCCACGACGGAAAAACAAATTATCGCGACCAGTTCGCGGCCATGCGGCGCGGGTATGAACATCTGGAAACACTGGCGCGGAATTACGGCGTGCGGGCCTGCGTTGAACAACATCATGAAACGCTGGCGCCAACGGTCAGTGCATGTATGCGGCTGGTGGACGGACTGGACCCGCGGCACATCGGCGTAATTTTGGACCCCGGCAATGCCGTGGCGGAAGGATTTGAAACTTACCGATTGGCCGTTGAAATGCTCGGTGATTATCTGGCGGAAGTACATGTTAAAAATGGGATAATGGTTCCAGCCGGTCGCAGCGCGGGCGGCTTTGCCCAGTGGAAGGCGCAATGGGGTGGCCTGCGTGACGGACTGGCCAATTTTGAAGAGCTGGGGGGCGTGCTGCGCCGGCAGAAATTTAATGGGTATTTGATGCTGGAAGACTTTTCCGACCGGCCCATGGATGTGCGCCTGCGCGAAGGCGCCGCGGTCATGCGCCAAATGGCCGACGGCGCCGGATGAACTTTCCAGATGCCGGCGCGTTCAATTGGCCGGTGTCCGCGGCGGATTCAAACCGTCGGCATTGAACGTGTTGTAATATTTTTATGGAGACACTCTATGACATTTGCGGCGCCACCACCCGTGCAATTTCCGGAGTCCCAGCCCCAGCCCGGACGCGGCGGCTGGGGCTGCGGCAAAATCATCGGCGTATCGGCGCTGGGATGCCTGGGCGTCATTCTACTTTGCGTGGCTCTGGTGGCGATATTCATGCCGCAATTCTTCACAGACTTCAAGGCCATGGTTGCGGCATCGGGGACGGTGTCGCGCGTGATGGGCACGACGACAATGATTGCCAGGTTGCATATCAGCGGCCCCGGCGGGCACTGCACGTTGGCCGGTATTTTCGCGAATGATCCGCCGCAATTCGGTATCGGCCAGATGGTCCAGGCGGCCCAGATCACGGCGTCGGGCGTACATATCGGCAAGTCCGCGGTGACCATGTCGCACGCCACGCTCACGGGCCTGCGGTTAAACCTTGCCCAGAAGAACGGCGCGAATAATTTGTCATGGGAAGTAAAATTTTTGCAACCGGCGGCGGCCGGCGCCGGCAAAGCGGCCGCGCCCCCGCCCGCGCCCCCGCCCGCGCCCGCGCCCCGGTTCG
>JAJZCU010000392.1 GCA_021828935.1 Planctomycetota bacterium
AACAGCCGCGCCAACTGGCCCAAAGCCGGGGCGGGGAGCGTTTGCACAATATCGTGCAGAGCGTCGGCTTCGGCAAGCGTTCCGTGCAGGGGAATATTAACGCTGTTAATGGCGCCGCCATCGGCCAGCGTGCGGCGAATGAGCATCCAGGGCGAGTAGCGTGAAAGCTCCGGCGGCGGGTGGGCCCCGGCGGGAATTTTTACCACCGCCGCCGCCAGACGATTTTCCGCGGCGGCGGATGCCCCGCGGCGGAAGCGCCGTTCAATTTTTATCAGGGATTGATCGGCGCCGACGTGCAGGCGTTCGCCATAGCCTGTGTCCGGGGCGCTGCCGGCGGTGAATACGGCGGCGCAGGCAAAGGACGATTGGCGCAGACGCCACAGGATGGAAACCAGATGCATGACCGGCAGCGGGGCCTTGAGGCCCAGAATAAAGCGCACGCCGTCGGCGCGGTGTTCTTGCGGAGCGGCCACGGGCGCGTTACGGCCCAAACTGACGAGGCATGGAAAGCCTTGCATGCGTAGAATCGTCGCGAAGACGCTTTCCAGCGGCACCGCGCCACCGTCGGCCGATGGCTCGACTGGGCCGGCTGCGGGGATTGCGGCGGGTGCGGCGGCGGGCATGATGACAGAAACCTCTTTCGGGAAAGCAATTCACCGTCGCGGCCCGTCGCGGCCCGGTCGCGGCGGCGGTCACGGAACCTGCCGGCGCACCGGCGGGGCGTCGCATCATGGCGGGCGGGAGCTACCGTGCATCGCGAATTTATGCCGATGCGGCGGCGGGCACTTCGTCGGGCGCTATGGTGCGGTCAATGTAAGAGTACTTGTATTTGTAATACTTTGGACCTTCCTGAACGCCATTGATAATAATCTTTGGCATTTCGCCGGAGATGCGGCTGATGGCTTCCACGGCCTGGTCAATGTCGCGGTGGGATGTCATCTGGGCGCGCACGACGCACAGCACCTCGTCGCACGACCTCGCCATGAGCCGCGTCTCGGCAACCACCAGCACCGGAGGCGTGTCAACGATGATACAGTCGAAGCGTTGGGATACCTGGTCCAGGGCTTCACGCAGGTGTTTGCGCTGGAAAAGTTCCGCCGGGTTGCGATCCAGTTTGGCGCCGGCGCCCATTACCGAGAAATTTGGCAGCAATTCAACGGGATGCACCAGCTCCGGTTCCTGGCCCTGTAACAGTTCAGCCAAGCCGGGTTTGAACCCGATGTCGAACATGGTGGAAAGATCGCGTTTTCGCAGATCGGCGTCGACCACCAGCACTTCCAGTCCCGCCTTGGCCAAGCTCAATGCCAGATGGCTGGCGATCGACGTTTTGCCGTTGCCCGGAGTGGGGCTGGTGATCATGAGGATGCGCCGATCGTGCTGGCCTGGGGGCAGAAGATTGGCATGCACCAGACGCATTTCTTCACCAAGAATTTTGCGCTTCATCTTGCCTTGCAGGCCGCGCGTGCTTTCGCCGGCGTTCGACACCGTGCCCACGACCAAGGGCCGCAGGGAGTCGGGCAGATCAGACTCGGATTCAATGCGACTGGTCATGTGACCGACCAGCAGGGTTGCCAAAAACGCCAGCACGAATGTGCCAATACCGCTGGCCGCAAGGTACTTCACGCGCTTGCTGCGAGCCATTGGCCCGCGCAGAGTAGCCAATGAATTGATGAAGACGCGGCCGGGCGCGGCGTTTTGATTTTCCAGATTTTGGATGCTGGCAATGTATTGCTTAAGCGACTCCCGGGACGCCTTGATCTGTTCCTGCAAAGCCTTGATCGGGGCGGCCCGATTGTTTAATGCGCTCTCATAATGCTGTTCTGATTTTTTCTGGGCTTCCAATTCGGCCAACTGTTCATTGACCGTCTTGAGGTTGCTCTTGGTCTGGCGCACTTCCGCTGCAAGTTGAATCTTCGCAGCGGCCTCAAAATGTTCCAGTGCATGTCGGCGCACGGTCCTAAGCCGGGCGGCAATAAGGCTGTGGACCTTGCGTATCTGCCTGCGCAAGGCCTTGCGGACCGGGTGGTGGTTCGTGGCGCCCTCGGCCGCGAGCGCCTCATCCTTGGCTTGCAACCCGATTAATTCCGCGCGGTACTGCTGCACCACGCGGTCGGAATCTGTCGCGATGCTTTTTTCATACCTTTTTACGTTGACCGGGGGCGTGGTTTCCAAGGCCTTGAGCTGATTGGCCAGTTTCACATCGTCAGATTTGGTGGCTTGAAGCGCCTCGTCAGTGGAGGCGAGCATCTGGAGATTGATTTTTTTCTCTTCGCCAACGGAAACCAAAAGCCCGCTGTTGGACTGACTCATACGCTGGTGCAACTGGTCCTCATCCCGTTGTAACAGGGCTTCGCTGCTGTCGCGCAAGTGCCTCAACAAGTCAAGCCGTTTGCGAACATTTTGCTGTTGCTGCTCTCCGACCACCAGCATGTACGCCGTGAGCACGGAATTGACCACATCGCGGGCGACGTGTTTGCTGGCGTTGGAGTACTGCACGCGAATGAGCTCCGTGCCCGCGGGCCGCGAAACATACAAATGCGAGCGAAGGTAGGCCAACTGATCGGGCAAACGTTGAAACCATTTGTAGTGGCGCAGGCGGGGGTCCGCAGCTGCAATTTCCAGCACCCGCGGGCTGCGCATGATCGCGGCCTGGGTGTTGAGGTACTTTGTATAGTAAGGCGTGACGGTCGTAAGGCTCTGGCCGTCAAACATCTTGGCCGACGGCGCCACCTCAACATCGCCCATGCGCGGGAACTTGGGTCCGAATTTCTTGGCATGCAATACGTAAAATACGGGAAACGCCGCCAGCACGACCCATAAAATCAGAAACAACCACCAAAAGCGACGCAGCGCGCCGCCGATTTTCAAATTGCGCTTAGGCGGTCCCCCAGCGGCGGTCGCCCCGGTGTCCAGGTTAAACAGGGGCGACGGGGTCTGCGGCAACGCCGTGTCTACGCGGCTGACTAATGCCGGATTGTTCATCATGCGAACCCTTCAAACGAATGCTCAATAACAACGTATCGGTTAAATGATGACCGGCCAGCAAATCGACCGTCATTTGGCAACCGCACTGTCTTCTGTCGCCTGCGGAC
>JAJZCU010000393.1 GCA_021828935.1 Planctomycetota bacterium
AATTCCCCCCCACGTCGACGAACCGCGTCTGAACTTTCATTTGACCCATTTCCATTCAGCGGACGGGAGGTCGGCGACGGGTAGACTGGCACGGTATTCTTCCGCCGCGGCTTGCGTTATGACGATGGGGGGAATTCGCTGCGCGTTGATGATTTTAATCAGGTCTCCTGCGGCGCGGCGCCTGACGATTGCTTCGAACCACTGCCCGTCTGGATAGGTGGCCATTTGCGGCGGCAATTGCTCCAGCAAAACGTGCTCGTGCCGCCCATCAACCCAATCGATACGGGACGGATAATCGGCGCGGCCATACCGCACTTCGCCAATCTCCCGAAGGTCGAGCGGAGCGCTATCGCGGTAGGCTTTGATGTCAATGAGGTTGACAAATTCCTGCCACCGATCCTGCTGTTCCGGTGTCATCTCAAATGCGGGCGTCGCGTACAGCTTTTGAAAGGCCACATGGAACTGCTCGCTGAAATTGTGCTGCGCATCTACCGCCGTCGGACCGCTGCCCGCAACGCCGCGGAAAAATTCACGCGCATGGCAAACCCACTGGTTGCCGGCCGTCGGCGTGAGGCTTAGCTCGACGAGCTGTAAGAACTTATAGACGGACTCTCCGCACTGTATCTTTGAGATTGCGACATCGGTCATTGGTTCCAAAATTGAATTTTCTGCCAAATTATAATCGTGCAGCATGTGGGACATGCCGCCAACCTCTATGCCATCCATCGCCAGCAAATGCGACATTCGTTCCTCACAATTCCAATGGCTCGAAAAGGTTCCAGCCCTCTTCCGTGAAAGCGAGCCGGAAAAAACCAAGGTGCCGACGATGGGCGCCGCTGAGGTATTCGCCCGCGGAATCCTTGGACATTTTAGCAGAAGCGTGCCGCCAATCCAACAGTAAACCTTGCCTTGTGACGGCCGAACCGGTTGCCGACGGTAACGCCGTCGATCTCATTTGAAGATCGGCCGCGGCATCGCCGGGGGAGTCAAACGACAACCACAAAAAAGTCCCGCCGCGTGGCTTCAGTTGGCTCGGGAACTCTGGGCGAATGGCGAGAAATGGAGCTAAATCGCCGGGTTTATGCCCGCTGGGCAATTGGACAAAATCCCGATAATGCAAGCCCACTGATTTGAGTCCCGCCGGATGAAACGTCTCATAATAGCGGGCTAGCAGCTCAAGCGACTCACCGAGTAAGACCTTAAAGCCGCACCAGTATCCTTGTGCATCTCGCATGGCGTGCAGACCCAGAACATTGCGTCCCACAGAAATTGCACGGTCTTTACCAGCATTTGCCCCTCTGAAATATTGCGGCATATCTTGAATTTCTGTCTGGATATTATTTTCGGCCGTTAACGTGCGAGTCACTTTTGTTCCGACGGCAACGGCATCCAGTTTGAACCCCAAGCCACCATGTTCATGAATGAAGCCAGCGGCGGCCTGCGGCGTCAATGGGCTGGCCTCCTCCGAAACATCGAACTGGAACTCAATCCAGGCCTCAATCACCGGCGGTTTGCGTAATTTCACGGGCTGACCTTCGGCAACAAACACGGAACACGCAAATAGTATAGCTGACTTATCCGCCCGGCAAACCGGCCGCGCCCGGCCGCGAACAGCGCGCCTGCCTTATCACAGTAACAATCTATTCAGGCAGCGCCGCACGCCTTTTAGCTTCCAACATTGCGTATCTGCTGCAACACATTCGGATCTTTTATGTCCTGGTCGCGGGCCAGCAGCAATACTTTGCTAATAACCTCCGCGGTTTTGGGATCGTCATCGGCAAATGGCAGAAAAAGCCGGCCACGGTGCTGCGAATGCACGGCAACAATATACAGCGCGCCGCCGGGCTGTTTGTGCGTCACGGCGCTGCCCAGATGCACCGTGTATTCGCCCAACTGCCCCTTGATTAACGCGTGGTTGCCTTCCAGCCGCACGTTGTCCAATCTTAACAGTGAATTGGTTTCACCCAATAACGCGCGACGCATTTCCACCGTGGACGCACTGGCTTCGGGGTCAACGCCGCCGCGATGCGCCACCGAAACCACCAGGTCCAAATCCCGCATGGTTTCACTGAAAAGCCGCGGCGGAAGTTTCTCAAGCGGCAGGTAGCCAGGCGCATTGCGGCCGGTGAACGTGACGGCTTCCAGGGTGAGGCCTTCCACGTCCGCCGGCGTGAAAAACGCTTCCTGAAATTCCAGCCACGCCGTAATTCCTGTTTCATAATAAGTTTTGAATACTCCCATCTCCGGCTGGACCACCCATCCGCGGCCGCCCAACAAGGCCAGCGCCTGCCGCGGCTGCACCTGATGACCGGCGTAGCGCCGGGTTTTGGTTTGCCCGCCCTTTTCCGTTTCCGTCAACACGTACAATTCACGAAATACCTGCTTGAATGGCTGGACCCGTTCGCGCAGGAAACAGTCACGCTGCCAGGCGCTCCAGCGCCCGGTGGCCAGCAGATCATGGCAGTGGGCCAGCCGCAACTTTTCGCCGGGCTTGATAGGCTCAATTTTCCCGGCATGGTCGATCAGCCCCCGGCCGCCGTCCACCGGATAGCCCAAAATGCCTTCGCCCACGAATACCAATTTTTCCAGCAGCGGGCGCAGCATTGGATTACTTAGCAATTCGCGCAATTCTGGCGCGGTGAACGGATCGCCGCGGCACATGCCCGCTTCCAGGCTGCCCCGCATGCGCGACGCCATGCGTTTCAATTCCGTCTTGCGGGCCACCAGCGCCGCCATTTCTTCATTCTTCCTGGCGGCCGCCGGCAGCGCGGCCAGCGGCTTGCCTTTTTTAACAATGGTAACTTCCGGAGTCCCCGCATCGTCAACGGCCAGGGTTACGGAAACTTCGCCGGCGGTGACAACCACCGGGCCGGCGGCCAGGTCCGCCACGGCACGCGTTTCCATGGCCCACTGCAGGCGCAGCGGGTCAGAATAGCCGGCGGTGCGGGCAAGGTTTTCAAGCGCGATCGCCGCCGCGCGTCGTTCGCTGGTTTGCCGGATCGACCCAAACTTCCTGCTGCCGCGGATGAATTCCTGCACCAATTGATACCGTTCCAGGAGGTCTTTCTGCCCTTTCACT
>JAJZCU010000394.1 GCA_021828935.1 Planctomycetota bacterium
GGTGAAGAATAAACCGCAGAGGCGCAGAAATCGCGGAGGCGACCGCAGGGGAGGCGCGCGGGGGTTGGGGCGCTTGGGCTGGCGCCGTCGTGGCGAATCACGGGAGTTTTATAATTGTCTATAAAGTGCGCTGGCAAATGATAGGTTGACGCGCACGGGAGCGACGTGAAAAAAAAAGGTTTTTCGAGCGATCTTGCGTGGAAGTTTTCCGTCGCGGACCATGGGTTTGGCTTGAGGCTCCTCAACAGCCCTGTGACGTCCCACCGGCCGTGCTTCGTTCGTTCTCAGCGTTTCAGGCCGTCTTGGCCGCCTCAGCGTTTTTTCTTTCGCCCGCGCGGCGCCATGCTTGCGGGAATAAAAATATGTCATAAGGCGCCACGCAGTATAGATTAACATAAATTAATCCCTGCTTCTGTCGGAAAAGCGAAGCTGTTTTCCTGACAGGCGTGAAAGCGCGCGTCGCCGCGGATTCTGCCGCCTATTTTCGCCCCCTTTCGTGTCCGTACAGAATTAAAATATGACAAATATGCTTAAGTCCGGCGAACCGGTCCCGAGCCGCTGACAATGCATTCGGGCCGTCGCCGCCCGCCCCTCCGCGCTCGGGTCCAGCCAATGCAGCATAAGAGACTCAATGACTCGCTTAGAATTCGACAGGTTTTGCGTGCAGTCATCATCAATCGCCGCGAGCGTCCCGTTGCCAAAGCGATATGTGCGCTGGACGGTCTCAGGATGAGACTCGGGTTTCGGCACGCCAGGGGTTGATCGACGGTTGGCCATAGGGTAAACATTGTAAGCCCAGGGCGAAGGTACGGAAGATAGCAAATGGATGAATCAAAGTAGATCGTGATGGAATGATCATGCTTACTCACCGGGCTTACAAGCGCATCCATGCCGCGTTGCGATGTGAACTGTCGACTGCGATTGCGTTCCGCGGTATTTTGTATCGGGCATGCGATCCGATTTTTGCAAATACACGGGACTTATTGACGGGTGAGGGTAGCCGAGCGCAAGGCGGCCGGTGGAATGCGCCAGCGAAGGCCACAACGGTCTACCTCGCGCAGAGCGTCGACGGCGCGATTGCCGAAACCTTGGGGCTTTCAAGCCATTACGGATTTGATCCGGCAAAACGCCTTCCGCTTACGCTGGTGGCAGTTGATGCAATGCTTGAAGTCGTGATCGACTTTACCGGCGCCGACTTACGTAAATCGCTCGGTGTGACGCTTGCCGCAATGATCCGTTGCGATTGGAGAAGCGAAAACGCCGCGGGTCAAGAGTCGCTTCCGCAGGCGATGGGACGCGCCGCTTTCGAGTTGGGCGCACACGGTATCGTCGTTCCTTCGGCCGTCAGCCGGACGTTCAAGAACCTGAACGTGTTTCCGGGTAATTTGAGCGGCAAAAGCCACTTGAAGATTCGCGCGTCCGAGAAATTACCCCCGCCAGCAGCTCCCGGAGCTGTACGAAGTTCTTCGTGAAGTAGTTCTTGACTATTGGCCACGAAACGCCAATACTTTGTCTTGGAGATGCATCCTATGGCAACAGCCCTAAAACCGCGCCCGCGTCGAAAGGCAAGCAGAATCGCTGCCGCCGTGGCCAAGGCTAAGAACTCGGCGTCCAACACCCCTGTCGCTTCGCTTCGCCTGGCCTTGGCCATGCCTCGGTCCAAGTTCGCCCGACTCGTGGGGCGAACTGAACGTGCTGTCATCGATTGGGAATCTGGAAAGGCCCAACCGCAAGGACTCAGCCAGCAGCGGATTCGAGAGCTGGAACGTCTTACCGAAGCACTGGGCGCTTTGTTTGACGACAAGGCGCTGGGAAAATGGTTTGACTCGCCCAATCCGGCGTTTGGCGGCCTCAAGCCAATCGAAGTGATCGAGCGCGGCGAGACCGACCGGCTTTGGCGGATGATCTTTGAATTGAAAGCCGGAACTCATGTGTGATGGCCGGACGTGGATTTCACGTCACGGATTCACTGGAGACCATTTCTCTGGGCCGATGAAAAGCCTAATTGATTATTCGCTCTATTTTGTTGCGCTGCGGCGACATCTTTCGCCCCTGTCTGGGGGTTGGTTTAACGCTAAACTAAACCCACCATTGAAATCGTGGTCTACATTCGCGCGTGCCCTTCAGCACGAACGCGGACCGCCCCGGCTGGGGCGGTGAGAATGTAGCCCGTGTTTTCAAACACGGGGCGGGGTTTGCGCGCCACGAAAGCCCCGGATGGGGCGCAAGAATCTGTAACCCCAGTGCAGGAATCTCGCTACCCCTAGGGCGCAGGCGCGCCCCGGCCGGAAAAAGCAAACCGAGCAAACCGGCAGTCGCCTAGCCAACGTGTTTCGGCGGGCGGAAAAAACCACTTTAATCCGCCCGGCCCCCGAACCGGCGCACCCGGCGGCGGTTTGTTTACTTATGAATTTTCGCCGCCGATATTTTCGCCGCCATTGCGCCGGACAACTTTGCCAGCGCCGCGCTGATTGCCCGGGCAATGTCTCCGCCCGCAATCGATGCCGCCGGCGCGGTGACCAGCGTCCTGTGCGCGCCTAAAACCCGGCCGCTGCCCTTGTCCACCAGCGTCCAGATGGCCACCAATTTCACCCGGCCAGTCGGCCCGACACGAAATTGTTCAAACACCACCGCCAGCGACCGTGCGGGTCCATGCGGTTTGACCTCTCCGGGAATGATCACGGCGCCGGCGGGCAGGCGATCGGCCAGGTCAACGGCCAGGGTGTGGCGCACCAGGCGGTCCAGCGGCGCCGCCCACCATACGAGGCTGTTAATTGATAAACGGTTGCGCTTCAGACGCCGCACCAGGGAAAGCCGGTCGAGGGTGGGCGGAAGCTTGACCCGTCCCACGACCACCGGTGGCCCCGCATAGGGCCGCACGCGCGACCGCGGCGGCGTGGCATTGAGAGTGATGAACTTTGTGGGCGGGCTGGTTCCGCAGCCGCTGAATGCGGCGATAATAAACAATCCGAACATCATTGTGAGAATTTTATTTTTCATTTGGATCTCCCGTGAAGCAGGGCGCCGGGATGGCGGTTGATAAAATTAGCAAGCCGGCGCACGGCGCGCGCGGTAGATC
>JAJZCU010000395.1 GCA_021828935.1 Planctomycetota bacterium
GCTGGGCCACCAAAGCCTAAGCACCACGCAGGTGTACACGCACTTAACGACCACGCGCATCAAGGAAGCGTACGACAATGCCCATCCGCGGGCGAATTAATTGCATAACCCGGTCCGAATGGCGCGCGGCCCACGCTGTGCGCCGTTCGGGCCGACAAGCTTCGCATGGACGCGATCACACGCTGCACTGACGCAGCCGGAAAAGACCCGTGCCGTAATTGGCGCGGGTCTTTGCATTTTTGCGGTTGTCATGGGGGGCGGGCTTCCAGCCCGACGTACTCATGTTTATCGCAAGACCGCCGAGGGCACTGTAATGCAGATGCGGGATTTGGCAGCCAGGATGGCCAATTAAGTGCAAAAACGCGGCGCCGCGCTTTACACGGGCCGCGCCGGCGGGCAAAATCTTTGCATGAAACATTATCCACAGTTGCCGCTCTCGGTGTTTGGCTGGACCTATTGGGTGCCAATGCTCGTGGCTGGCGTGCTGCTGACCGCGGCGCTGGCGTTGGTAGTTTGGCCCCTTGCCCTGATTGCCGCGATTTTAACGCTTGCCGCGATGGCCTTTTTCCGCGACCCGCCGCGCCAGGTTCCGCAGGAACAACGCATCATGGTTGCCCCGGCGGACGGCACCGTCACCGATATTACGCCGATGCCCGCGCACGGCCTGCTGGGGGCCGATGGCCTGCGCGTGGGCATCTTTCTGAGCGTTTTAGATGTCCACATAAACCGCAGCCCATGCCCGGCCACAGTGCTGGCCACGCATTTTGAAGATGGCCAATTTCTGGACGCCCGTCACCCCGATTGCGGCGTACTAAACCAAAGCAACACCTTGGTGCTGGGCGATGCAAGCGCCGCGGCGCAGCAGCCAATTGCCGTGTTGCGGCAGGTGGTCGGCGCCATCGCGCGGCGGATCATTTGTCCGTTGGCGCCAGGCGACGCCGTGGCGCAGGGCCAGCGCATCGGCATGATCGCGTTTGGCAGCCGCACGGAATTAATTGTGCCGAATCCCGCCGCCTGGGAGGTGCTGGTAAAGCCCGGACAGCGCGTAAAAGGTGGCCGCGATATTTTGTTGCGAAGAACACACCCATAAGGGTCTCCGAGTAAACAACTGTCGCGGTCATTTCGGCTGGCAACCCATACCGTCCATACTCCCTGCACTTTTATTGCGCCGCAGCTGGCAATGGCGCGCAGCCGTCCGATGTCCGGGGATTTTTATCAGGCCGGGCATGGCCTGTGCCCCGTAGCCCTTTGGGCGTCTGAAAATAGCCAGGGGTGAAACCCCTGGAGCAAGGCGCGAGGATATTCCAAGTCCCGCAGGGACGAATGAACGCCCCAACGGCGTGAGCGGCGTCCAAGACCCTGGGCCGGATTCAATTTGGAAGAGACCCACGCCAGCCTTTACCCCGTAAGCCTCTGGGCGGCGCAAAAGAGCCAGGGGCGCAGGCACGGATGAACCCCGGCGCCCGAAATCCGCGCACAATAACGCACCCAACATTCATCCGTCCCCAGGGGGACTATCAATTTATACGGCTTGGGCGACCAGGGATTTCATCCCTGGCTATTTTCAGGCCTCCAAGGGAGGCAACGGCACACCGGTCCCGGTCATGGCGCGTAACCATCCAATATCCGCAGCGGGGTAATGTCATATCACCCTGTCTTGCGACAGTTGATAATTCGGCGATCCTAAGGCCGCGACCGTTGGTCGCGCCCGCCGGCGATTGAGGGCGTCACCGGATTAACCCATTGGGATCGGTGCATCATAGCCGGCATATAAATATGCCGGCCGGCCAAGCCGCAGGCGCAGGTACACCGCCGAGGGTTTTTCATCCACAGATCGCCCCGCCAGCGGCGCGCCGCGCCCGCCCATAAAGCCGCGACCGTTGGTCGCGCCGCCCAGCCGCAGGCGCAGGCGAGCGACGACTTTTATCCACAGATCGCCCAGAGGGCGCCCGCAGATTACCACAGATTGAAACGACGACGACCCGCCGCGAAGAATATCCGCGCCGGCCGAGAGGACCACGCCGCGGGGATCCGATTTATTTTCGCCGTTTGCCTGCCACAGTATCCGGTCAGTATCCCGCCGCCGGGAAATTTCATGAAAGTTCCGTCACCCCTTATCCTGCAACAGCTTACGGCGTTGTCGCCAGCCGCTTGGCGCCCCTATTTTGCCAAAAATTACTGTGTTTCACTTGCAACGTCCGAAAACATCGGTTAAATTTCCCTCAGTCATCTTCGGCAAGGTCCATCTTGGCCCTTCGTCCGACACAGGCGCCAAATGCCGCACACCATCCTTGATCTCGTTGCAGCGCGCAGCGTTGTGCTGTTATGGCTGTATGATAATCTATTCAAACCGCCGTTGGTGCGCGCGGCGGTTTACTTCGTTGAGGAAGAGTTTCCGTTCGTGTTCCTCGCGGCCTTCGCGCTACGATCGATTCCGGTATCTGGCCCCGAGCGGCCACCAACATGGCGAAGCAGGAAGGCAATGATCGTTTACGCGGCCATCGGGAGCGCCACAGCCGTCATGCGCCTAGCGGCGGAGATTTATTTCCGGCGCACGCCCTGGTAGCCGTTCACGCGCTCGGGTTGCCGGGCTTTACAGTTTCGACTTGGCTGGTGCTCCGGCCGGCCGTTCGCGCGCCGCAGAACCGAGCGCCTTTTTCGCCTTGCGTCCACGGCCCCGTGGGTACAATCAAAATCGCTCTTTGAAATTCTCATAGGCCCTCCAGCGGGCCGTCGCCTGCGAAAATTTGGCGCTGCGATCACACGGCGCCTGCGCCGACGTCCGCGCGGTCCGACGCGATGCCCGCATCTACACGCGTCGGGAGGCGGGGCGGGCTGATATATGCGCGGGACCGGCCGTGCTTCGAGGTTTCCGTAAAATCCGCGACGCTGAAGGCAGAATTCTGCTTTACAGTCGACGAAACGTGCGCGTACCTGTTCCTAGGAGTCTGTCCGCGTAATACATTCCAGCCATTTCCTAATGGCAAATAATTTCTTATTTGCGGACGATGCGGGGCGGGTTGCGCCGGGCTGATCGTGTTTTCGGCCGGTCGGGCCGGCTCCTTCCATGTTTTTTTG
>JAJZCU010000396.1 GCA_021828935.1 Planctomycetota bacterium
GAAGAAGGCGGCCGAGAGTGGCAAGCGTTCGTCCGCCCTCGCCGACCACAGAAAAAGGGTGGAATACGGGACTCGAACCCGCGACCCCGAGGACCACAACCCCGTGCTCTAGCCAGCTGAGCTAATTCCACCGTTCGACAGAAAAGTAGTGTAGGCGGCGGAGGAAGGATGTGTCAACTGCGCGCTCCCGGCGGCCGAATTCTTTCCGGATGCGTTTTCAACAGATTTTCGGTACAATAAACAACCAAATGAATTAATGGAAAATGAAGGTTCCCCGCCATGCAAGCAAATCCAGAACATGATGCATTCATGAAGAAGATCAACGATCCGCGCTATTACGGCGAACAAGACGAGAATGGCGTCGATCTTTCATTGATCCAGGGAAATCTTAGGCTCACGCCACTGGAGCGTTTGCGCAAGGGAGATGCGGCCACAACCGACGCATTACGGATACGGCGCCATGCCCAACAACGAATCTGAATCACGCCTTGAACGCGTGGTAAAGCTATTCTCCGCAACTACACGCCGGCGACCGCCCCAACTCATCAACCCTATTTGAACATCCCCTTTCCGCACGCCTATGATGCCCCACCTGGTTTCTGACAAGAAAAGGGAATTAAGTTTATGCCCGATTTGTTTGACACATTAACCCTGCGCGGCGTCACGTTACGCAACCGCATTGGCGTTTCGCCGATGTGCCAGTATTGGTCGGACGACGGCAAGGCGTCGGATTGGCATCTGGTTCACCTGGGATCATTCGCCATCGGCGGCGCGGCATTGATTATTGCCGAGGCTACCGCCGTTGAGCCGCGCGGCCGCATTTCCGCGCGGGACGCGGGTCTGTGGAACGACCAGCAAATCGGCCCGCTGCGCCGCACCACCAATTTTATGAAACAATATGGGGCAGTGCCCGGCATACAACTGGCCCACGCCGGGCGAAAAGCCAGCACGGCGCCGCCGTATACGCCCGGTACGACGCGCGAAAACCGCCGTCAAATTTTGCCCGCTGATGGCGGTTGGACGCCTTTGGGTCCCAGCGCCATTCCCTTTTACGCCGGCGATCCGGCCCCGCAGGCTTTGACGCTGGCCGAAATAAAAAGTATTCAAACATTATTTGTGGATTCCGCGGCGCGGGCGCTGGAGGCCGGCTACCAATGGCTGGAAATGCATGGCGCGCACGGATATCTGGCCCATTCGTTTCTTTCGCCGCTGTCGAACCAGCGCACCGACGCCTACGGCGGCAGCCTGGAAAATCGCATGCGTTTCACATTGGAAACGGCCAGCTTGCTGCGCCGGGCCTGGCCCGAGCATCTGCCCATGAGCGTGCGAATTTCCGCCACCGACTGGGTGGACGGCGGCTGGAGCATTGAAGATTCAGTGGCGCTGGGCCGGAAGTTAAAAGACCTTGGAATTGATATTATTTCCTGCAGTTCCGGCGCCCTGGTGGAGTACGCAAAGATTCCCGTAAAGCCGGGGTTTCAGGTTCCGCTGGCCGAGAAAGTCCGGCGTGATGCGGGTATTGCCACCATGGCCGTGGGGCTGATCACACAGCCGCGGCAAGCCCAGGACATCATCGCCCACGGTCAGGCTGATGTGGTGCAATTGGCACGGGAAATGATGCGCGATCCGCACTGGGCGTACCGCGCGGCGGTGGCGCTGAATCAACGGGCGGCGGTGAAGCTGCCGCAGTCCTATGATTACGCGATTTAACCGGGACGCCGGAGAGTTATCCCCGGCCGGCCCCGGCAGTAAGAAATTAGAATTATTAACTTAGGATTTAGGAGTCAATCATGTCGTCGCCCACCACCATGCAGGCAATTCAAGTCCACGATTATGGAACGCCCGATGTGTTGCGTTTGGAAAATATCCCGATTCCGCAGGCCAAGCCCAACGAGGTGCTGGTGCGCATCAAGGCGGCGGCGGTGAACCCGGTGGATTGGAAAATCCGGGCGGGGTATCTGCGCGAGGTCATGCCCCAGCAGATGCCGTACATTCCCGGCAGCGACTTCTGCGGCACGGTGGAAGCCGTGGGCGCCGCCGTGCGCGATTTTTCCATTGGCGATGACATATTTGGGGAAGTGCCCGTGGGCGCCTACGCCGAATTCGTTGCGGCGCCCGCGGATTTAATTGCTAAAAAACCGCAATCGCTGGATTATCTGGAAGCCGCATCCGTGCCCATGGTTTCCATGACTGCCTGGCAAGCGCTTTTTGACGCCGGCCAGTTGCAGGCCGGGCAAACCGTCCTGATCCACGGGGCCGCCGGCGGGGTGGGCATGTTTGCAGTGCAGTTGGCGCGCTGGAAGGGCGCACGAGTGATTGCAACGGCGTCGGGCGATTCGGTTGCGGTGGTGCGGCAATTGGGCGCTGACGCCGTCATTGATTATAAAGTTAAACCATTTGACCAGGCCGTGCGCGACGCGGATTTGGTGCTGGACACCATCGGCGGAGAAACCCAAAAGCGCTCGTTTGCCGTGCTTAAACGCGGCGGACGGCTGGTGAACTTAACCGGGGAAGCTGACAAGAAACTAGCCGGGGAGCGCGGCGTGGAAGCCATCACCATGTTTATGAAGCCATCGGGAAAACTTCTGGCCCAAATCGGCGAGCACCTCGACAGCGGCGTGCTGGAAACATCCGTGGAACGCACCTTTACGCTGGCCGAGGCGCAGCAAGCCCAGGAACTTTCCGCCACGGGGCATGTGCATGGAAAAATTGTCATTGAAGTGCAGGAATAACGTCGGCGATGAACGATGGATACGGGAACCCATGCACCGCATCGTCGACGTTGGCTGTGTTTTACGCGTTTTCACTGATCGATTCGCGCGGCGCCAGTCTTACCCTAAAAACGTGGCACACTGGGCCGCGACGGGCGCGTGGCGGCTAATCAGGGCATGAAAATTTCATACCACATAACGGTGCGCGCGGAGGCCCCCCGTTTTGGTCATTGATCATTGATGTTTCGGGTCGCGGATTCCCACAGATTCGGCGGCGAAGACGGGAACCGCGGATGACGCGGATAAACGCGGATACAACGGCGCGGCACGGAATGATTGTCAAACGGCGAACCGCCAAGCATGGCGG
>JAJZCU010000397.1 GCA_021828935.1 Planctomycetota bacterium
GACTTAAATTGCAGAAGGAAGGCCCGCGGACCTTCACGCGGTACGGAATCGGGCCGCCCTGGCTTTCGATGTAAAAGCCGAGTTGACCGCGGGCGCCCTCGGTTTCCATGTATATTTCTCCCGGTGGTATTTTGAAGGTGCGTGGCAAGGCGATGCGATGCGGCCCTGATGGCAACCTTTCCAGCGCCTGCCGTAGGATGCGCACGCTTTGGCGCATTTCCCCAATGCGCACGTAATAACGGTCCCAGCAGTCGCCCAGGGCGCCCATGCGGCCATCGCCCACGGGAATGTCGAAGTCAAAATCAGGATAGGGGGGACAAGGCGTGATCTTGCGCAAATCCCACGCAATGCCGCTGCCGCGCAGCATGGGACCGCTGGCGGCATAATTAATGGCCATGGCTGGCGCCAGCGCGCCTACGCCGCCGGTTCGTTTAATAAATATGTGATTGAAGGAAAGAAGCTGATCATACTCGCGGATTTTAGGTTCAAAATAGTCCAGAAATTCGCCGCACTTTTCTACCCATTCCGCGGTAAGATCATGAATCACGCCGCCGACGGTGGCATAGCTGTACGTCAGACGGGCGCCGCAGGCGGCTTCGAAAAGGTCCAGAATAAACTCGCGTTCGCGGAAGGCATACAAGAACATGGACAGCGCCCCCATGTCAATGCCGTAGGCGCCCATGGCCACCAGGTGCGATGCGATGCGATTTAATTCACACATAATGGCGCGAATATAATGGGCGCGGGCCGGCAGTTCCAAGCCGGCCAGTTTTTCCACAGTCAGGGCCCAGCCCACGTTGTTGTTCATGCCCGCGAGGTAATCCATTCGGTCGGTGTAAGGAATGTACTGACCATAAGGCAGATTCTCGCCAATTTTTTCAGCGCAACGATGCAGGTATCCAATGTGGGGAACCGCTTCGAGCACCATCTCGCCATCGGTGCGCAGGGCCAGGCGCAGCACGCCGTGGGTGGAGGGGTGCTGCGGGCCCATGTTGACCAGCATCTCCTCGGTTTCCACGTCGGTGGTTTCAAGGTCGGCGTCGGGCGCCAGCACAAATGAACGGTGGGTGGTGGTCACAGATACTCTCTAAAATGGCGGCTGGAGTTCGCCTGGCCCATGCTGCCGATGGCGTCGCGGACCGTGCTGATCATGCCGGGTAATCGGGCTTTTGCGCCCAGTCGAGTTCCACGCTGCCGGGAATACCGTGGTATTCGCGCGGAAATTGATAATCTTTCCGCAGGGGAAAACCCTCCCAGTCATCAGGCAGGAGGATGCGCCGCGGATGCGCCGCGCCGCCGTCGGTCACGCTGTCGGGGTGCCCGGTAAACACCAGGCCAAACATGTCATACGCTTCGCGTTCATGCCAGTCGGCGGAGCGCCAAATGGCGGCCACGGAAGGCAGCAGCGGGGCGTCATGCGGCACGAATACTTTCACACAAAACGTGTGCCGATGTTGATAACTTAATAGATCGTAGACGGCGCAGAGCAGGCGGCGGTCGGGATAATCCAATCCGGTAATACAGCGCAGCACACTTAAGTCGGTTTCCGGGTCGTGGGCCAGAAAATCAGCCACGCTATGCCAAAAATCCGGCCCAACGTTGATGGACGGATGAAGGCCGCTGTCCTTGGCTTCGAGCACGGCCTGGGCGCCCAGATGTTCCCGGACCCGTGAGACAATTTGCTGGAAACCTAGCATAAAAACCCCGTTGCCGGCCCGGGCGCGGGCCCGGCCATGTCGGCTGCGCCGCCTTGGTTAAACTGCCGTTGCCGCCGCCGCGTGAGAAAGCGCTCCCGCGCCGGGCGTTGCGGTCGCCGGCCCCCGGCACTCGCAGGCCGCGCAGCAATAGTTATTTCGCATACACTGCCCGGTGCGCGCCATGATCACCTGCGCGATGCGCTCGTCAAGGCCCAACGGTTCGGTAACATGATAAGCAATGCCGGGAAACGCGGCGGCGGCTTCCTGGGTCATGCGCGGAATATCCGTGGTGCTGTGCCGTCCCGGAGAAAGAAAGTAAGGATGCACCAGCACGCGCCCGGCGCCCTGGGCCGCGCATGCGGCGAAGGCCTGGGCGATCGTTGGCTGGGCCAGTTCCATATGCGCCGCTTCCACAATGCGCTGGCCTGAAACGCGCTTAAACATTTCCACAACATCATGCAACATGGCATTGGCGGCCGTTTTCTTACTGCCGTGATCCACGAGTATTATCCCGAGTGTTTCCGCTGTGGCCGGAATCATGTTTTTTCCTCTTTCTGCGCTTCAGAGCAGGCCGCGGGAAACCAATTCCCGCAACCTCCCAGCGCCCGTTGCTTGTCTTCTTCTGGCCGTTTATTGTACACGCCTTGTACGAGGTCGGCACGCCCCCGCGGTACAAGCCGGCACCGGCAACACGACTTGTATTAAAATTGAGGTAAAGCATGCGTCTGATTCGTTTCATGGATGCGGTGGGGGAAATGCACTACGGGGTGGACCAGGGTGATGGCGCCGCCCTGCGCGTGCAAGGCGACATACTGGCCAATTTCACGGTGACGCATCAAAAAATTCCGGTGGCCCGGCTGCTGGCGCCCATCGTTCCGTCAGCGATCATTTGCATTGGCTTAAATTATCGCAAGCACGCCGCGGAAACGGGCGCGAAAGTGTCGGACTTTCCGGTGGTGTTTATGAAGAATCCCGCGGCGCTGCAGAACCCGTCGGAGCCCATTGAAATTCCCACACGCCTGGCCAGCCACAAAGTTGATTTTGAGGCGGAATTGGCGGTGGTCATCGGCCGGCGGGCGAAAAATCTCACCGCGGAAAACGCCCTGTCCTGCGTGCTGGGGTACAGCATTGGCAATGACGTTTCAGCGCGCGATTGGCAAAAGGAGTGGGGCGGTTCGCAGTGGGGCCGGGCCAAATCTTTTGACACGTTTTGCCCACTGGGGCCGTGCATCGTCACCGCCGATGAAATTCCCAACCCCAACGCGCTGGCCATTTCCACGCGGCTGAATGGCCATTTGATGCAGGAATCGAACACCTCGGACATGATTTTTTCGGTCCGCCAACCCAGCCGGCGCTTC
>JAJZCU010000012.1 GCA_021828935.1 Planctomycetota bacterium
AAAAGCTGAAACGTCTGGTGCAACAGGTGCAAGGCAATTTTGGACCGCGCTATGTATGAATGCGGCGGCGGGCGCGGGGCGAAGGGGGCGGGCGATGCGCGTCATTGCCGTTGATTATGGCAGCGCCAGAACCGGCATTGCGCTGGGCGATACCCACACGCGGCTGGCCATGCCGTTTACAATGTTTGACCACCTTGCGCCGCATCAATTGGTTGCGGCCATTGGAAAACTTGTCACCGAAGAAGGGGCGCAAACGGTGGTGGTGGGCCTGCCGTTGAACATGGATGGAACCATGAGTGCCCAGGCGAAGAAGACTGAAGATTTTATCACAGGTCTGGCGGCGGTGGTGACGGTCCCCATTGAGCGGATGGACGAACGGCTCACGTCGTATCATGCGGAGGGCCAGTTGGCGGGCAATTTTACGCGGCAACAAAAACGGCAGCGCGTAGACGCCCTGGCGGCGGCCCGCATACTGCAAGATTATTTTGATCAACTGCCGCCCCGTGAGCCGCCTTTGGCGTAATTGGACAAGCGGATGGTTGCTCGTACAATACCATTCAATGTCCGGTGCCTCTCCATGAGGGCCATTTGTACCGGCCGACCGATGTCGCCGGAAAAGTCGTCCACGCAGGCCCAGCCTGAAGGAAAAGATTGCATGCAGAATTTCCTACCGCATCTGGCGGCGTTTGATCCCGTGCTGTTTTTTGGCCGCTTTCACATCCTGGTGCTGCATCTGCCCATTGGCATGCTTTTGTTGTTAGCAGCCTTTGAAGTTGCCGTGCGCTTCAAGCGTTTCAAACCCATGGCGCCGGCCCGCGGTTTTATCATCGGTCTTGCGGCGATCAGCGCCGCCGTGACGGCGGGCCTGGGGTGGCTGCTGGCCACGGCGGGGGGCTACAATGCCGACCTGTTGTTCTGGCACCGCTGGCTGGGCACAGGGGTGGCGGTGCTGGCGCTGGGGGCGTGGGCCGCGTGGGCTTGGCGCAGGCCGGTTATTTATTATCCATTGATGGTCGCCGCCGTGGTGGGCATGGTCATCGCCGCCCACTTTGGCGGGTCCATGTCTGAAGGCCGCGGTTACTTAACAGCCTATGCGCCGACGGCGATTCGTAATATATTTGGTCCAGCCACCAACAGACCGGTGCAGTTGGCCTCGCGGGAAGTCATCGTGCGGCGCCGCGGCATCGTTATTTACGCCGATATTATTCAACCGATGTTCACGCAGGACTGCATTCGTTGTCATGGCGCCCGTCGGCAGAAAGGGCATTTACGCCTGGACTCTTACGCAAACCTTAAGCGCGGCAGCCGGGGCCGGCCGGTCATCGTGCCCGGGCATCCCGGCAAAAGTATCCTGGTGCATCGCGTGAGTTTGCCGCCGGACATTCATCATCGCATGCCCCCCCGGCCGCCGGCGCGGCTTCACGCATGATCAGATCGCGGTCCTGCGGTGGTGGATACGGCGTGGCGCCAAGCCCAGAGCAACCATGTCTCAACTGCGGCCATCGCATCGCATGGCCAATATCATTAAGAAATTGGCGGGCGGGCACAAAAGAACGCGGGGTCGCCGCAGACTTGGCGCCGTGATCGCCAACATCCCGGCCAGCTCATCGCCCATGGGGGCCAAGGCGCCCCTGGCCGCAGCCAGAGACTTTTAAGCTAAAATTGTCGGCCAGCCCCGCGTTTAGCTATCCGCGACTTCAGTTGAGCGTTTTTGCTTGCGGCCCGATGATTTGCAGGATGCCCCGGTACTGCCCGGCTGAGAAACGCCGTCCGCCGGCTGCGGCGCCCGCGGGATCGTGTGCTTTGGTAATTGCACGTTGTTGAGACGCTCTGGCATGTTGAACTGCCTGTGCCCATTGGCCTATTTTGCCCCCGTCCTGTTCTTGGGGCGTTTTCATCTTGTCTTACTCCATTTGCCAATCGGCATCCTGTTGCTGCTTGCGGCCTTGGAGGTCGCCTGCCGGTTCCAGCGCTTCAAAGGCCTCGCCGCGGCACGGGGATTTATTATTGGGCTGGCGGCCATTAGCGCTGCCGTAACGGCCGGCCTTGGGTGGCTGTTGGCCACGGCGGGGGGCTACAATGCCGACCTGTTGTTCTGGCACCGCTGGCTGGGCACGGGCGTGGCGGTGGCGGCATTGCTGGCCTGGGCCGCGTGGGCCTGGGGGAAATCCGCGCTGTATTACCCTCTGCTGGTGGTGGCTGTTGTCGCGATGGTATTGGCCGCTCATTTCGGTGGTTCGCTCTCTGAAGGCAGCGATTATCTGACCGCATACGCCCCGGACGCTGTGCGCAATTTTTTGACCGGCGCGCCCACGACTGTGCGGCCGGCGGCGCCAAAACTTGCGGCCCATCGGCGGCGCAGCATTGTTTATTCTGATATCATCCAACCCATTTTTGCCCAAAACTGCATCCGCTGCCATGGCGCGCACCGTGAAAAGGGGGGCCTGCGCCTGGATTCATATGCGTACTTAATGAATGGCAGTCATGGCCGGCAGGTGGTTATTCCCGGGCATCCGGGGCACAGCGTGCTGATTCGTAGGGTAAGTTTGCCGCCCATGACGCGCCATCGCATGCCGCCGGGGCGGCGTCCAGGATTAACGGCCGATCAAATCGCGATTTTGCGATGGTGGATTCGCCGTGGCGCCACGCGCAAATCCCGCGTCAGGCGACCGCGTGGGCCCGTGGGGCCAAAGGCCGGCGGCGCTTAGCCATTCACCCGTTCTATGCCGCGGCGCGAAACGGCGTTTTGGCGCCAGCGGGTGGTTAAATTCGGCCGGGCGCGCGTGCCGTTGAAGGATGTAAAACCATGCGCCATGGGGCGCACGCCAAGCGACGCGGCAATGGTTTTTGAGGTTTGGCCCCGCAATGCGGCGTGTGGGCGTTTACGTGGCGTCTGCGGCGGGGGGGCGGGGATCGATCGACAGAGCATCAGGCGTGAGGATCGCGTCGTTGCTAAAAAAATCCGCGGAGACTTTTTCGTGCATCGCCGCCAGATTTTTCTGCCAGGAATCAACGGCCGCCGAAAATTTGCGCTCAAAACGTTCCACCCGGGCCGAGCCTGCGACCATGTTGAACCGATACGGCCTGCCATCGCGGTAAATCTGCACGATGGTCCGGCGGCGGAACACTCCGTAAAGGGCCACCACCGCCCCCAACATGCCCACAATAATGGGGCCTGCGGCAAACGCTTCAGGTTCGTGGAAGCCCCAAAGCGCCGCCAGGGCAACCACCACCATTCCAAAAACGATCCGGTCCCACGCCGGACCTTTAAAGGTTGCGAGGCTCTCAACTTTATCAAACATCAGGCGGTGGATGCGGTCATCGCTTATCCCGTGGCGCAGGACAAACAGGCAATCTTCGGCGATGAGCAAACTGGAACGCCCGGAAAGTCCGGATTGTTTTAAATCCGCAGGCATGGCGAATCCTTCACATGTTGGTGCGACCGGCCAATAAAAGCATGACCAAGGCCAGGATCATAAACGCCAGAAATAAGCCGAAAACAACCAGCAGGATTGGCAACACCGTCATGCGGGCGCGGCTGATGACCTCTCGCGCCAGGGCGTTTTCGCGGCGCAGCCGCCGGGCCTTGAAATACCAGATGATCGACAGCGGCAACATGACCGGCGTGGCATACCACGAAATGTAAAAAAAAGGCGGAACAAACAGGCTGACCAACCAATTGACAATCATTGAATCAGGGCGCGGCAGGCGCCGGGCATTGCTGGTTTCAGAAAATGCCTCCCCGGCCGGCGACCCTAAGTATTGTGCGCTAAAGGCCTTGCCGGCGATTTCCACCGTACACAGCGGGCAGATGTAATTGCCGGTGGCCACGCAAATGGTTTGGGCCTTGCGCTGCGGGTGGTAGGCGCACGCGGCGTCGCCTTCGCCGGCGGGCCGCAGCGGCAGGCGCAGCATGGGCACTGGCGTGAAGGTGAAGATATTGCTTTGTTTTCCGCAGGTATCGCACCGCGCTGGATTGGTCTGATCGCTGAAAAACCCCGTGCATTTGCGGCGCGGGCAGCGCACTTGCGGGGGCTTTGGCGGCGGCGGCGCAGCGTCGTTGGCCGGCGGACCTGGGCCATCCGTGAGGGTGGCCGTCATAGGGGTCCCGGCGGTATCCGTCGCCGCGTTGGCATCGGCTGCCTGCGAACCGCCCGCATGCGTGCCTGCTTCGACAAGTTCCATATTACACCCACGAGTCCTCTTCAATCACCCGCGTGCCGGAGAATCGATCATGCAACGTACGCTGCGCTTGCCGGTCCACCAGACCCACGATGATGTCGGTGAGGGCGTAGACCACCGTGACCAGATAGGTAATAACAAAGATTCGCGTGGACTGCGTGAGCAGGGCGGCATTGATAAGGAACCAGCCTCCAAACAGCGCCACGGCGCGCAGCCACGCGCGCCCCATTCCGACCCGCCCGCCGTCCAGCGTAACCACCTTCAACCGGCCCAGCTTCTTGCCAACGGTTTTACCCCAAAAAGCGTGGCACAGGGCAAAGTAGGCCAATACTGCGACGTTGACCGCCGTGATGGCCAGCCATGTGCCAATATGGGACCAATCGGCAATCATCGGTCCGCCGTGACGCCGGAATAACCGGAATCTCCCGGTGGTAAACAGCCCGATAAACAGGCCGCTGCCCACGAGCACAAATATCAGAATGTCGCCAAAATAAGAAAGCAGCCGCGTGAGGGCGCGCGGTCGGACCATCTCCCCCGGCAATAGAGCGCCGCTGCGCATGCGGTCCAGCAGTATTTCCTTGCCCTCCTGTGAGACTTCCTGATTAAAAACAACCACCAGCTCGTCGGGGGGAAACTCTCTGCCGGTGATAGCGCAGCGGACCAGCGCCGGCGCCGGGCCAGTCCCAGACCCTTGATTTGATTGGTCGAAAATTGCCATTGCATGATTCCGTTCAGCCGCGCGGCAGCCCCGGCGAAGTTGTACAAAGGAAGTGTACCCGAATGCCGCGAATTTCCAAGCGCAATTTTGACTTTCCCGTGGGACCGGCCTTTTTGGGGAAAGACGGTCGCCGCCACGGCGCGACGCACAAAAAATTGACGTTGGGCCGCGGTAAAGGTAAAGTCCAATGACACAACCGCCGTTGGGCGCTTGGAGAGATGTCCGAGTGGCTTAAGGAGCACGATTGGAAGTCGTGTGTGGGGGAAACTCCACCGTGGGTTCGAATCCCACTCTCTCCGTTCATATTTCCGTTTTGGTTGCCGACTCCGCGAATCGACGCGGTTCTTTTGGCTTTGGAAAGGTTTCGCCATGGATGACGCCCTGCTGGCATTGTTCCAGGGAGCGGCGGGTAAAGAGGTCACGGGGCAATTGCGATTCCCGGAAGAATCCGAGGCGTATTTTGAAATCGTCGGGGAGGAGGGGGCGCCGCGCCGGTATGTGCTTAAGCCACTGGCTGAACTCTATGGGCCCGGCGATCCGTCAAAAACCGCCGATCCGCAGGATGATTATTACATGCCGCTGTTTCTGAAAATCGAAGAAACGATACGGTCGTGCGCCGGGCACGATCCAAGGTTAACCGATGCGCAGGTTTCCCTGACGCTAAGCAACTTAAGCGTCAATCCCGAGTCCCATGCAACTGGCGATTCCCAGGCAAGCGGCTATTACCTGACACAGGCGTTGCAGGCCCATTTGCAACTACTGCTGAGCGTTAATGATTATTCCCGTTCGGAGGTCCGACAGGCCCTGCGAAAAGTCAATAAGTCGGTGCAGCGGCATACGCAGCGCGATGGTCCTCGAGGCTACTTGCGGTTCATTCGCGAGGCGCTGAGGGCCTGAGGGCGGCCCCGGCGGCAACTGGATGCGGCCCAATGACGCGGCCTGCTTGGGAGCGTTTTTAGGACTGGATGATGGCAGATTTTCGTGGCAGATTCATCGGCGGCGCAGCGGCGCAGTGGATCGTTCCGGTGGCCGCTTTGGCTGGTTGCATGCTTGGCGCCAGCGTGGCGCAGGCCGTGTCTCTGCCCGTTAAATTTCAATTTGGGCCCGGAAAGCAAGTTGCCGGGTACAGACAGGTTCTGCCGGACATGGCGTACTCGGGGCGGCGCGGTTACGGCTTTGACTTAGGCTTCAAGGTCAAGGGCCTCAACCGAAGCGACGCCGCGGGCGTCAAGGGCCACGGCGTAACCAGCCCCAAGCCGTTCTTCTTTTCTATTAAGCTGCCGCCGGGCAATTACAACGTGACCGTGACCATGGGGGATTTGCGCAAGGCCACTTCGGCCACCGTAAAGGCCGAGCAGCGCCGATTGATGTTCAAACACGTTGTCACCCGGCCGGGTAAATTTGTCACGCGCACCTTCACCGTGAACACGCGTGTGCCGCAAATTGGCGGCCCGCGCGGTCCGCACGGCCACAATCACGTTCACTTGAAACCGCGCGAGGTGGGGGCGCTGGATTGGGACAACAAGCTGACCGTGGAATTCAGCGGCCGGCGCCCGTGCCTGTGCGCCATGAAAATATCCAAAGCCCGGCATCCGGTGACCTTGTTCATCGCCGGCGATTCCACTGATACCGACCAGCGTTTTGAACCTTGGTGCAGTTGGGGGCAAATGCTGCCGCGATTTTTCATGCCCCGGCGGGTGGTGGTGGCCAATTATGCCGAAGACGGCGAATCAGCCAATAGTTTTATTTGGGAACAGCGGTTGCATAAGGTCATGAGCCTGATCCGACCGGGCGATTATTTATTTATTGAGTTTGGGCACAACGATCAGCATGAGCACGGCCCCGACGCCGGGCCCACCCACGAGTACCGCGCCTCCATTTTGAAGATGATCGCCCAGGCCCGGGCACGCCGCGCCATTCCGGTGCTGGTCACGCCCATGGCCCGGAACCTGTACCGGCACGGCAAGTTGTTTAACAGCCTGGACGGATTCCCGGGCGAGATGCGAAAGATCGCCCGGCAAAAGCATGTGCCGTTAATCGACTTAAACGCGATGAGCACGCGGTTGTATGCGGCCATGGGGCGCAAGGGCGCGAAAAAAGCATTTGTTGATATCACGCACAACGATGACTACGGCGCCTACGAGATCGCCAAATGCATCGTGCGCGGCATTCGGACAGACCGCCTGGGGTTGGGCAAATTTCTGCGTCCGGGCTTAAAAACCTTCAATCCGCGCCACCCGGACCCTTTCAGCAAGTTCAACCTGCCGCCGGACCCGCAGTATTCCCAGAAGAAACCGTCGGGTTGGTAAGCGCCCGCAGGCACATGTTCAGGAGTGAAACCTGCCAACGCGCCATCTGGCCAGCGCACGCTTTGACGCGTCCATCGGGCTAAAATAATTCATGATCGCCCGGCGGCGTAATTGCGAATCGCGCGGCCCGGCCACTTTTACGATTATGGGTTTCCGCTTACAATGCGGGATTGCAACTGTTTGGAGTATGTGACGTGCAAGATTGTCATCCGAAACTTTCTCGAAAAATGGCTGGTTTTCCGATTGGCGCCTGGGCCTTGGCTGCTTCGGCAAGCGTTGCGGCATTGGTTTTGGGCGGGAATGCGCCGCGGGCTGGGGCGGCATCAGATGGGCATAACAATGTTGCGCCACGGGCGGCGCAGCGTGCGGTGATCCGCGAAGTCAGCCAGCAGCAGTTCGGCGGCGCGGGCGCCAGCCCGCCGCCCAGCGGGCAAAGTTTGTTGCAGGGCGGGGCGGCCAATGGGTCGGGTTTCGGACAGACGGGCGGGCAGAAGGCTATTGCCGTGGTGAACGGGCAACCGATCAGCGAACGTCAGTTCGACCGCATATTAATGAGCACCGACGGCATGCCGCTGTTCGAGAAATTTTTACAACTCACGGTGCTGTCGCAGGCGGCGCGCAAGGCGGGGCTGCATGTTGGCCCGAAACAGATTGCCGCGGAGCGGGCCAAGATTTTGGCCGGCCTGGCCAAAGAGCATGTGCCCAAGGGGCAGCGCACTGCGGCTCTGGCGCATATTCTGGCGGAACGTGGCATTTCGCCATTGGAATTTAGAATGAAGCTTACGCGGGCGGCGTACCTGCAGGCGCTTTCGCGCGGAAAGATTCATGTGAGCCGGGCCCAGGAAAAGGCCGTATTCCGCGTGCAATCCGGGCCGAAACTGGTGTTGCGCGATATTGTGCTGCACACCTTGGCGGACGCCGCGTATGTGCGCCGGTTGATTACCAAAAAACACGAGAACCCCGCACTGGTTGCCAAGCAGCACAGCATCGCGCCGGGCGCCAACGTCAACGGCGGATTGATCATTCTGCCGTTGCGCCAAAAGGGCGTTCCGGCAATTGTCATGGACACGGCGCGGCGGCTGAAGCCGCACCAGCTCTCGGCGGCCATTTTCCTGAACGGCGCATACCATTTACTTTATTTGGTGAAGCGCATCCCGGCGGAGCATGTGGCATTTAAAAAAGTTGAGCCCAAGCTTAGGCAGGCGATGTTGATGAGCCTGCGGCAGCAGTGGGGCAATGCCTATATGGCCCATTTGTTGCTAACGGCGCACATTCGCATCAACAACAGCATTCTGGCCACGCAGTACGCACGCCAACGCGACCTGCAATTGGCGGAAATCAGGCAGGCGCAGGCCCAGCAGGCCAAACTGAAAAAGCAACAGGAATTACAGAAAAAACACGGCAGCGTTCTGAAGCTGCCGGCGAACAACGGTGGCGCCGCGGGCCTGCATTAAGCGGTTTTGAAGCCGTCCAAGTTGCTGTTATTAAAGCAAGCGTCCCCGGCTGATTGGCGCGCCGGTATGGCGTTACGCGACGCCGCGGGGTGCCTGCGGCCCGTTTTCTTGAGAGGAACTGCCATGGCTGGCGGAAATGACGCCCCATTTACCATCGACGTTTCCCCGCGCATTAAGCGCCTGCCCCCATACTTGTTCGCCCGCATCAACGCGCTCAAGGCTGATAAACGCCGCGCCGGCAATGACGTCATTGATCTTGGCATGGGCAATCCCATTGACCCGTCGCCGGATTTTGTTATTGACAAACTTGCCGAGGCCGCGCACGATCCTAAAAATCACCGCTATTCCGCCAGCGTGGGCATCTTCAATCTGCGGCGCGAAGTGGCTTTGAAATACAAGCGCCGCTACGGGGTTGAGCTCGACCCCAATACCGAAGTTGTCGCCACCATCGGCAGCAAAGAGGGCTTTTCCCACCTTATGCTCGCCCTGCTGGGTTCCGGCGATACGGTGGTGGTGGGCGATCCGGCCTATCCCATTCACATGTATGCCGTGGCGCTGGCCGGCGGCAATGTGATCAGCGTGCCATTGGGCAATGACGAGGCGTTTTTGGCCCGCATTGAACATGTATTAAAAAATCTTTACCCGCGGCCCAAACTAATCGTATTAAATTACCCGCACAACCCGGCGGCCGTTACCGTGGACGCCCCGTTTTACGAAAAAGCCGTGGCCCTGGCCCGGCAATACAATGTGTTAATTGTCAATGATTTTGCCTATGGCGAAACCTGCTTTGACGGTTACAAAGCCCCATCTTTTCTGGCCACCCCCGGCGCCAAGGAAGTGGGCGTGGAATTTTCCACCATGAGCAAGCCCTACAACATGGCCGGCTGGCGCGTGGGCTTCTGCTGCGGCAACAGCGAAATTGTCCGGGCGCTTTCAACCATCAAGGGATATTACGACTACGGCCACTTCGCCCCCATTCAAGTGGCCAGCATTTTGGCACTGCGCAACGGCGACGAATTTGTACGCGAACAGTGCCTGATTTACGAAAAGCGCCGCGACGTGCTGGTGGCGGGCCTGCGAAAAATTGGCTGGACCGTGGAAAACCCGCGGGCCAGCATGTTTGTGTGGGCCAAAGTGGCCGAAAAACATTTGGCTGGCCAGGGCAGCATTGATTTCTGTTACCGCGTTTTGGAAGAGGCGGATGTGGCCATGGCCCCCGGCCGCGGCTTCGGCGAAAATGGCGAAGGCTTTGTACGCATCGCCTTAGTTGAAAATGAACTGCGCATCAAACAGGCCCTGCGGCAAATGGATGCCGCGCTCAATGGCCGCAAGCGGCATGTGCGGCCCAGCAACCTGTCGCGTGCCGACATGGAAGCCCGCCCGGCCAGCGCCATTGTGGACGCCATGCAGGACGCCGCCGGAGAACATGGCCAGTCATCACTGATCGGCGGCTGAGGTTTGCAATGCCGGGGACCGTGCCGTAAACTACCGGGCTCTTGTTTTCACCGGAATTTCAAACAGAATAGGATATCGCAATGGCGCGTCGGAAACGTAATCATAAACTTCGTTGGGACAGCAAAGCCGCCAACCACGGCCGCAAACCCTCTCGTGGCCGCATCAAAGGCTGGAGCCGCAATTACGCGTGACGTGGGCAGTTAGAGCCGAAGTATCGGTGCGGGTTATTCGACGCCATTAACGCGGTGATGGTCAAACCGTCGGCGGTAGTGCAGAGGCCGGCTTTGAGGCCGATTGCGGGGGTAGCCACACGGGAAGATTAGCTGAAATGCCGTGCAACTCTCCGGCCCACGCTGCGGTCCGGCGGCGGCGCACCGCCGCGTGCCTACCAGTGCTGATCGCGCCGCTGCTCCTTGCCACAACTGCGGCCGCGCACGATGCGCCTGCCCTTCAGGTGGTCGTTCACAAAAGGGCGGGCCGGTACAGTATTCGTGACCAGCATCCCGCTTGGACGTTTACCGGCTCAGTGGACGCCCGGCTGCATCATGTGCGCCGCTCCACCGGTCGTGATCGGCTCGGCCCGTACCGCCAGACCAGCTTCCGTTGGAAGGTTCACGGAAAACGCGTAACGGGCGCCATTCGCGCGTATGCCGCCGGTCCGGCGGCGCAATTTATTTTAACATTCAACCATGCCATGGCCCACCCGCAGTTTCCGTTTCCCAATTTTGTTGCACAGCCGCGCGGCCTGCACGTGTTGAGTTTCCGCGACGGGGCATTCGGCGCGCCCCGGTTTGCGGCGGCGCGGTCCGGCACGCCGTGGCTGCTGTTCGACCGCAAATACAATGCGGCGATCATTTCGCCGGCCCGGCATTTCATCGTGATGACCATGCGCGGCAACGGCAAGACGCGCATCGCCGTGCGCCTCAACCGCAACATCCCCCGTGCCCCCGGGGGATACCAGACGCGCGCCCTGATGGTGGTCACGCACGGCATTAATCGGGCATTTCATATGTGGGGCCGCGCTTTAACCACGTTGGGCGGAAAAACCCGGCCGAGCAACGAAGCCGCGCCCGCCCTGCGGTATCTGGGATATTGGACCGACCACGGCGCCCATTATTATTACTATTTCAACCAAAAACTGGGCTATGCCTGCACCGTGCGGCGCGAAACGCGGTATCTGCTGGACCATCACGTTCCCATTCATTATTTGGAGATTGACAGTTGGTGGTATCGCAAGGATTCCACCAATTACCGCGGCAAACCGGCCCGCGCCATGCTGCCCCAATACGCCCGGCAGGATTGGGACAAATTCGGCGGAACCACCCATTACACCGCCAGCAGGCGTTTGTTTCCCAATGGTCTGGGCGCGTTTGACCAAAAACTGGGCCTGCCGCTGATTGTTCACGGCCGGTGGATCAGCCGCAAAAGCCCCTACCACAAGCGCTATAAAATTGTCGGTTTGGCGCCGGTTGGCCCGCATTACTGGAATCACATCGCCAAATATCTTGCCGCCAACGGCGTGATGACGTATCTGCAGGACTGGCAGAGCGTGATCGCGCGGCATTCCCATTTTTTCTCAAATCTCTACGCCGGCCGGGATTTTTATCACAACATGGCCGCCGGCATGGCCGCCCATGGCCTGAACGTGATGTACTGCATGCCGCTGCCCTGCGCATTGCTGGAATCCACGCGTTTTAACAATATCATCGCAACGCGCGTCAGCGGCGACGTGTTCACGCGCAAACGGTTTTACAATTGTCTGTTCAATTCCCGCATGGCTGGCGCCGTGGGGCTGTGGCCGTGGGATGACGTGTGCATGAGCTGGCAGACCGACAATATTCTGCTGCAAACTTTATCCGCGGGGGTCGTTGGCTTTGGCGACCCGATTTACGGCCAAGCCCGCGGAAACCTGCTGCGCACCGTGCGCAGCGATGGCGTGATCATCAAGCCCGACGCGCCGATTGTGCCCATTGACCGCGCTTATTTGAACGGTGCCCTGCACATTCACGCGCCGGTGATCGCGCGCACATACACCGATCAGGGCGGCGTGAAAACCGCCTATGTCTTCGCCTTTGCCCGGACCACACGCGATGTGGGCAAAGTAACTTTTTCCGCGGCGGACATTGGCCTGCGCGGTCCCATGTTTGTTTACAATTATTTTACGCATGCCGCGGCTTATGCGCCGGCCGGGCGCATCTTCACCGGCCACCTTGGTAAGAATAATGCATCGTATTATGTCTGCGCCACGCCCGGCGCCAGCGGCATTGCGTTCATGGGTCAGAAAAGCAAATTCGTGGGCGTGGGCCGCGCCAGAATTCCGGTGATTGCTGAAAGCCCCGCCGGACTAGCGGCCACCGTGGCCTTTGCCCGGGGTGAAGAGGCCATTACCCTGCACGGCTTTGCGGCGTTTAAGCCAAATGTAACCGCGCGCGGCGGCCTGGCCGGGGCAGTGCAATACAATGCCGCAACGCGCCATTTCACCATCCGCGTTTCACCGAATTTCGACGCCCCCATGCGTTCCCTCGACGGCGGCGTAGTGCGGGAAATCACCGTGGCATTCACGCGGCCGAAGCCGAAGTGACGGGCCGCGCCGCGTGAAAAAGCTTTTAGCACCGTGGCTTCAGCCTGGCGCCCTGTTCCACGTTTATGTGAGTCCGTCGTTCCGCACAAATTCGGCCGTCCCGTGGGGACTTTTCTGTTTTTCGTTTTCCATCGCACCCCGGCATTGCGCTGCGGCTTCATGCCGAGCTATTCTCATGCGCCCATGCGGGCTAACAATAAATGTGCGGCGCCCGCGGTCGTGCTGGAATGCCTGCCCAGTTGCGCCGCCGCCGCTGATGGCTGTATTTCGCGCTGCCTCGTCCGGGGCGGACGAGAATCGTCGCCGGGCGCGCCGCTTCCGTTCCACGCCCGGCCTGGTGCGCCAATGGCCGCCTAGGACAATCCGCCTTTGCCCCCCAATTTGACCCATGCGAAGAACCCGTCCATAATGTTGCTTGGTTTTTGAGGTGATTCGTGCGGACAACGCATGCCATACATTCTGCATTCCGGTTTGCCGCCATGCCGCGGCCCGTGGCGGACCGTGTGGTTGCGGTCCGCGCGGTGATTGGACCGTTGGCCGAAGTTGTTTAGGGCACGCCGGTTAAGCATTCCGGTTCACGCCTTCCGGTTTACGCATTATTGATCCCAAGGATGTTGCACGCCGGCCCTGCAAAAGAGAATTAGCAGGGCATTTTTATTAGATCATGCGATAGCCGCATGCGGCGGAGGCACGATTCTCTGACGTGACGCATGGGACGGCGATGCGGTTGCAATCATTGCTTGGCACAAAATAAAGGTGGTCGCTGATGACCAGAATAGACATATACGACACAACGCTGCGCGCCGGCGCGTCATGCC
>JAJZCU010000398.1 GCA_021828935.1 Planctomycetota bacterium
TCCTAAGTAATTTCAGTTTCATCATCTTTGCAATGTCCGTCCGCATGCATTATATTATCGGACGGGAGAAGTGCTAATGTATTGTTTAATTTGGCACAAGCCCTTAATTGAACTTTGTTGGGAGGTTGGTTTGCGCGTTCCGGAAGACGTGGCCGTGCTGGGCGTTGATAATGATCCCCTGCTTTGCGACCTGACCAATCCGCCCCTTTCCAGCATTCATGCCGGCTTTGAGCGTATCGGACGCGAGGCCATCATTTCACTGATCAGGCTGTTGGAAGGTCAGGCGGTCCCGAAGAGCGCGGTTCTTCCGCCCGTGCGCGTGGCGCCGCGCCAATCTACCGACACGCTGGCCGTGGATGATCCGGACGTCGCCGCCGCCGTGACTTTCATCCGCCGCAATGTGGGCCGGCATGTTGGGGTTGATGACGTGCTGCGCGCCGTGCCGCTGAACCGCCGCACGCTGGAGCGCCGCTTTTTGCAGGCTCTGGGCCGCACGCCGCTGGAGGAGATTCATTTAGCCCGGGCCGCGGCCATCAAGCACCATCTGCTGGCGGGAATTCCCATCAAGGAAATTGCTCCACGCGTCGGCTTTGCCAGCGCTGATTACATGGCCCGTTTTTTTCACAAGGCCACCGGCGTCACGCTCACGGCCTTCCGCCGCCAGCACGCCCCGGGGCTCAGCGACGGAGAATAATTACTTGCTAATAACCGCCATACGCTGTTCAGGGGCCATCGGTGGTTCCACCGCCGGAAGTCAGACGTTGCGGGTCCAGCGTTAATTCATACGCCCGGCAGGGCATCTTCATCGCCGGATCATACGGCGGGATTTCGCGGAAACCCGCTTCGGCATAAAATTGGTGCAATTTCACGGCGGTTTCCGGGATTTGCGTGCGCACTTTGCCGTAGCCCGCCAGCACGGCCTCATAGAGCAGCTTGCCAAACAGAATTTTACCAATGCCCTGCCGCTGGTGCTGCAAAGAGACAATGAACCGTCGGATTTCCGCGCAACCATCGGAGAGCCGCCGCAGCCCCGCCGTACCCACAATCGTGGCCTTGCCGCCATCCTCATCCACGGCCAGCAGCAACAGCGCGCCGACGCCCGAAAAATCGCGGCTGACTTCTTCGGCCAGAGCCCCAAATAACTGCCGCAGATCCGTGGGCGATGTCGCCACGACTTTTTTAATAACCAATGGCATGGTTGCTCCTACGGAGAGGTTTGCGGCAATGTGCATCGACTTGCCGCGTTGCCGTGGCGGACGCGCTTCGGGCCCCGGCAAGCCCGCGGCTGAATGCGGGGTTATTCGCGCTTCTGCGACGCGGCGCGGGCAAACAACTTCCACCGCACAAAACCTTCGATGCCCTGGTATTCCGGCAAACCCAACTGATTGTACAAATCCGCCGTGTGTTTGTTGCGGTCTTCCGCCCGCTGCCAAAATTGCCGCGAATCGTAAGGCCCTGGAAACAGCGCGTTGTCCTTCTGACTTTCATGCTTGAAAATGGCGAATTTCTTGCGCTGCATTTCATCCGGTGACAGCGGCACGGCCATGTCCACTTCCCATGGGTCCCATTCCGCCCACGCCCCGCGGTACAGCCACATGTCGCAATGGGCAAACCAATCGTCGCCCCGGCACTGTTCCAGCGCCTGCCGAATGGCCTCCAGGCACATGCGGTGCGTCCCGTGCGGGTCGCTTAAATCGCCGGCAGAGAACAGCATCTGCGGTTTGTGTTCCCGCAGAAGTTTCACCACAATTTGCACGTCTTCCGGGCCAATGGGGTTCTTCTGCACCTTGCCCGTCTGGTAAAATGGCAGATCCATAAAATGCAAATGATCATAAGGAATGCCCGCGTACCGGCCGGCGGCCCGGGCTTCGCTGCGGCGGATGAGGGTCTTGATGCGCTGCACATCCTCAGAGTCAACGCCGCCGGGGGGCTTTTTCGCCATGGACTCATCCACGCGCCGCCGCAGATCGGCCGTGGCCCGCGGGTCAATGCCGAATTGCGCGATGATGGCCGTGGCGAAATCCGCGAAGCGCAGGGCTTCATGGTCAAACACCGCGATGTTGCCGCTGGTCATGTACGCCACCCGCACATCATGCCCCTGGTCCGCCAGCCGAATCAGCGTGCCGCCCATGGAAATTACGTCGTCATCGGGGTGCGGCGAAAAAATCATGACCCGTTTCTTGTCAGTTTTTCCCCCCGGCCAGCCGGTGATGGTGTCCATGAGGCCGCGGAACACCCTGCGGTTTATTTCATAGGCCGGCCCCTGCCCGCTGAGCAGTTCCTGCAGGCCATGTTCATTGTAGTGTTCATTGGTAAGTTTCAGGATGCAGGTGTTCATCAGCAGGGAAAGGCCAATGACGGCTTTTTTTACCAAATCATCGTTCCACGCGCAGTGGCCCAGTTTCCACGGCGTGGCCAGCCGCGTGAGCGCGGCGGCGGAGGCGCTGTCCAGGTAAACCTGCGCATTGGGGTGCTGCTGCAGGAACGATGCGGCGATGCTGTCGGTCACGGCCCCTTCAACGGCCTGTCGCACAATGGCGGCCTTGTGTTCGCCAAAGGCCAGCAGCAGAATTTCCCGCGCTTCCATAATCGTGCCCACGCCCATGGTAATCGCCTGCTTCGGCACATTTTCTTCGCCAAAAAAATCGCTGGCGGCGTCCATGAGCGTCACGCGGTCCAGCGTGATCAGCCGCGTGCGGCTTTCGCGGCCCGATCCCGGCTCGTTAAAACCAATGTGCCCCGTGCGGCCGATGCCCAGTATTTGAATATCAATTCCGCCCGCCCGCCGGATGGCCTCTTCATACTCCGCGCAATGGCGTGAAATTTCCTCTCGCGGAAGCGTTCCGGTGGGAATGTGAATGTTCGCCGACGGAATATTGATATGGTCGAAAAAGTTCTCGCGCATCCAGCGGTGATAACTCTGCAATGCGTCCGGCCCAATGGGATAGTAT
This sequence comes from Planctomycetota bacterium, assembly GCA_021828935.1. Lineage (GTDB taxonomy): Bacteria > Planctomycetota > Phycisphaerae > WQYP01 > WQYP01 > JAJZCU01. Next base: position 2,952 of record JAJZCU010000398.1, read on the forward strand.
TCATCCAGATTGAACGTAATTACGTTACTAAAATCCAGATGCTCCTGCTGGTGTAGTCGAATCAGTTCGCGGTACACGCCAATGGACACT
>JAJZCU010000399.1 GCA_021828935.1 Planctomycetota bacterium
GGTCGCTAGGCAGGGCGACGCAAGCCCGCCTATCGATCCTGGCGAAACGAAGAATTGGACGAAGTAGCGAAGCTTGCGTGTGTAAAAAACCGGGAATTCGGAGACGGCCACAAGGGCCGTATCCAGGCGCGGGTGATTGCGAATCTTCTCCAATACGCATTGGGCTCGACCCGGGGAAATTTTTGCAATCGAACTTCCGACCGCACTCGGGACGGTGCCTGATGGCGCGTATTGAAGCGTTTCGAACAAATTTTGGCGTTCTTCTGCAAGCCATCGGCGGTAACTCGTAACCATTGTGGCTGGCGGTGGCCCCGGACGTCTGGTGGTCCAGATGGTTAGGCGCTTTTCAACTCCGCTAAAAAGCTTTGCCGGCCTTTCGGCGTAATGAGACGCCCAGTTTTGAGACGCTTGCAGAATCTCGCGAAGTGGCGCAAATCCATCAGCGCTAGCGATCGAGATCGGAACGATCGCTCCGATTGAGCCCGTAGTGGTCGCAAGCGCGAGGGCCCGCTCTATTACAAACGCATAAAGATCACCGCAGGCTTGGGTCGCGTATCCCCTGACCGTGTAGGTTGCCGCGACGTCCTTATATTCCACATACGGCGGATTGCCAATAATTACATCAAAGCCGCCGCGTTTGATGATGCCGAAGAATTCGACGCACCAATGGAAGGGCTGATGGCTCTTCTGCCATGCGGCGAACTTTTTCTTGCTGTCGGATTGTAAATAATCTTTCGCTAAAAATTCATCCAGTTCACCGCGCAGCGATTCTAAATCCTTGGCAATATTCCGCTTTTGCTGCGCCGCCAGGCTGCTGCTTACGGGGGATATTTCGCTGGTTTGCCGTTCGCGGAAAGTCTTGAACAGCAGGTCCACCTTTTGGGCCTTTTCCTCGATGCGCGTCACCGCGTCGTCCGCGAAGCCGCTCATGGCGGGCAGCGATTTCTTAAAATCTTCCAGCTTGGCGTAGCCCACCAGCGTGTTGCCGCAGCGGATGTTGAAATCGATGTCCGGCAGCGGCTCGATTTGTTCCACGGCTTCCACTTGCGCCACCAGTTTTAAGAACAGGCGCAGCTTGCAGATTTCCACCGCCTCTTCCATGATGTCCACGCCGAAGAGATTGTTCACAATGATCGACTTCAGCACGAAGTAATTGTGGTTGTGGTGCTTATCTACGGCTGCCAGAACTTTGGAAAAGTCGGTGAATTTTGCGGGGTGGTCTTTGCTGGTGCCGCGCCGGGCGTCAGCCACGCAGCCCTCCATGCGTTCCAGGCAGGCATCGTACAGGGGTTGCAGGATGTTTAGTGCGGCAAATAAGAATGCGCCGCTGCCGCAGGTGGGGTCCAGCACGGTCACGCGTTCAATGGCGGCATAGAAGGCCCGCACCAGTTCCGGGCCTTCACTTTGTGAAATAACGTCTTGGGCGAATTGCCGAATGTCCAGGTTCAGCGTGATCAGTTCATTAATTTCATGGACTTCACCGGCCCGGAGTTTTTGGCGGATGTCCAAACAACGCTGCCGCCGCGCCACATGCTCACGCCACGTTTCCGTGGGCAGGGCATAGGGCGCCGGGGCCGGCTTGTTCCAGCCGCCGCGCTGCGGAATATCGGCGATGCCAGCTTCTATTTCCGGCGGCAGTGGCAGCACCGCGCCATCTTCCCCAATCACGCCGTGGCGGACGGCATCATAGATGTAACGATCGGGGTTGTCGCTTAATAACTTCCACATGTAGCTGCCGGGGGCAAAGGCGTTGCGGCATTCCGGTTCGGCGGCGTCAAACAGGAAGGGAATGATGGTGTTTTTGGAAATGTATTCGGTGATGTCTTCCTTGGTGTAGTAGGCGCCCATTTGCTTTTGGTTGATATATTTTTCAAAGATGTAGCCCAGCACGTCGGGGTTGATTTCGTTCTGGTTGCGCAGCGGACGCTCATCCAAGTTCCATTGGTAGTCATCGAAGAAGTTGAAGATTTTCTCAAAGGCCAGGTCGGCAATTTCGATTTTCCTGCCAAATTGTTCTTCGATCTGGTGGCGGAGAAACAGGCCGCCGTTGAGGTAGGGAATGCTGCCCAGCAGCTTTCTTGTTGCGGCGCTGCGATCGTCTTCCTTCTTGGCGAATCCTTCAAAGAACAGGGGGCAGAGGAAGTCGGCATAATAGCCGTCTTTGCCTTTCTTTTGGCTCTCCGCCAGTTTGGTGCGGAGGTATCCCAAGTCGCTATCTAAAAAACCCTTTTTCTGGATGAAATAAATAAACATGAGGCGGTTGAGCATGACAGAGACATACCACGCCTGCAGCCCTTCATCGGGAATGCCACAGAGGAATGTTGCGAAGGCATCACGCTGGGCCTTGAAGCTGTCGTAAAAACGTTTGGTGACTTTATCAACATCAAACGCGGAGCGCACCATTCCCGCAACAGCGGCAATGCCACCAAGACTTTCCTCATCCGCCAGTGAAACCACCAGCGTGTTGAGCTTTTGCAGCAGAACTTCACCGCCGGCATCAGCGCTAAACGTCTGTTCACGGCTGGCCTGCGGCCGGCCGGGCTCACGACGCACCCATTGCCAAATTTGTTGCTTGTATTTTGCCTCGGCATAAATAATAAGATGTTCTTTGGACGTTTTGCTGACCTGGTGGTCAATCTTCAGGCGCGTGGGGCGGTCCGGGATTCCAGGGTAAAGGTAGACAGCCAAGTCGCGCTTTTCGGCAACGCCGGCAAGGGCGTGCATCTGGCCGTCAACGGATACCTCCAGTTTATTGCCGAAATTATCCCAGCCCAGGTGTTCGCGGAAGACGCCGTTAAAGTCACCGGCTTTCAGGCCCGCAAGCACGGCGGCGCGGTTGAAGTTCATAAGAATTCCTTCTGGGGCATGCCCGCGCGTGGTTATTGGAAAAGGCGGCGGGCCTATTCCCGGTGCGTCCAGCCGTCCCGGCGGGACTGGCCAAATAAAAATTGACAACCAGGGATTTTATCCCTGGCTATTGTCGGTCGCCCTAACGGGCTAACACGACCGGGCCTATTCCCGCTGCGTCGGGCCGTCCCT
>JAJZCU010000400.1 GCA_021828935.1 Planctomycetota bacterium
CCTGCTGAGCCGGCTGCCAGGCGCGCACGCTTAGGTACTTGCGCACCTGTTCGCGGGCGCTTTCCATGTCGCGGCCCAGCGCCGCGCCATACCGGGCGCTGAGCTGTTCGGTTTGCTGTGCCAGGTCAGCGTCATCCGGCGGACAGCAGGCGCGCAGTTGCGCCAGCGCGGCGGCGGCCACGCCCCATTGCGTGGTCTCAATGGCCTGTTGAATTTGGGTGGCCAGCAACTGCTTGCGCTGCTGAAAAACTTGGGCCGCCCGCTGCTGCTTTTGTGATTCGCTCATCAGCATGATGTCGCGGAGTTCGGCCAGCCACGGGGCCAGTGACGCTTCGGCATTGAGGCCTGCCGCGGAACCTTGGTCCGCGGAACGATTCTCATCGGCCTGATCCTGCACCGGTGTGGTGAGGGAAACAACCACGGGCGTGGCCGCCATTTGATACCGCGGCGGTTCGAGTTCGGCCGGGGCGTCGCGGCGGGACAGGGCGGCCAGGGGCGAAGCCAGTGCGGCTAACGCATCCTGAACCGGTGCGTGGCGCGCCGGGGCGTTGCGCATCAGGGTGATTTGCCGGGTTTGGATTTCCAGCAAGCGCATGATTGCGCCAATGCCGGCGAGGAGCCCAGCCAGGACGGCGCCCGCCAGGCCGGTGGCAACGCCTATAAGTTCGTTGATAGGAGTCATGGTGTGATGCAGCGCATGGATACGCAACCACCAGATGGCGCAGGCCATGCTGATGCCCAGGACCGCCAGCGCAACGAGGTAAACAATCAGCCGGCTGCCACCGGCCGGCGCGGATTCCAGCGGCGCTGGATTGGCGGCGCCGATATTTTCTTGGGTTGGCATATGTCGTTTCCATGTTACAAAGGGAGATACACGCCCGCATCTACGCGGCGCCACGGCGGGCCATGTCATTTCAACCGCTGGCCATCACGCCATGCCGCTTCCGCGGTCGCAAACTGTTCCGGCCATCGCTGGCGCCCTGCGCACGGCATGGTAATGTTGTCGGCGAATAGGCGGCCGAGGAAACAGCATTGTAGCAGGAGCCGCATGATGGAACAGCCCCTAAAAAGTAACGCCGTGGCGGAAAGCCCGGCGCGGCGCCATTGGCTGCCGCATTTAAGCTTAGGCTACCCGGATGATCACCTGCCGCGTTTGGAATTGCCGCGTGAACCGCAGCGCCCCGTGACGGTGCGCTGGCTGTTGGCAGGATATCTTGGCGCGCTGGCATTGGCGGGGTTGTGTGGCTGGCTGCACGGGCGCGGCCGGGCCTATGTGGCCGGGAATATGGGCGCTGTCTGGATGCTGCCATTCCTGGTCATGCTGGTCTCCATGGCGGCGCTGCCATTTGTCGCCCGGCGCTGGTGGGAGCGTTTTTATGGGGTCGTGGCGGTGGGCCTGGCGGCGGTGGTGGCGCTCTATTATGCACTGGCGGTGGGCCACTGTGCGGAGTTGTACAAGGCCGCCGGCGCGTTTATTAGTTTTCTGTTTATCATCGGGGCGTTGTATATCATCGCTTCGGGCATGCTGGTGCGGCTGCATCTGCGCGCCACGCCGCTTAACAATGTTCTGCTGCTGGCCGGCGGGGCGCTGCTGGGCAACATCATCGGCACAACGGGCGCTTCGGTGCTGCTGATTCGCCCCTATCTGCAGATGAACGGCGCACGCGCCCGCGGCTACCATGTGGTGTTTTTCATATTCCTGGTGTCGGTGCTCGGCGGGTTTTTGCTGCCCCTGGGGCCGCCGCTGTTTTTGGCCTACTTCATGGGCGTGCCATTCTGGTGGTTCGCGCGGCACTGCTGGGCGGAATACGCCGTGACCACGGGTTTGGTTCTGGCCATATTTTTTGCCATTGATTTCCTGGCGAGCCGCAAGTTGCGGCGGGCGACAGTTGAAGACCAGGCGGCGGGCGCCGGTGTGCCCAACGTTGACGCAGGCATCACGGCCCATAAACCGATCGCGGCCCCGCGGCGCGTGATGGTGCTGGGGTTGGGCAATCTGGCGTGCGTGGGTCTGGTGGGCGTTGCGTTGTTTTTACCGGCGGGGTGGCGGGAAGGGTTGATCGCCACGGCCGCACTGGTCGCGCTGCTGGCCACGCCGCCGGTGATTCACCACATCAACCGCTTTCACTTTTCTCTGTTAAAGGAATTGGGAATTCTTTACCTGGGAATTTTCATCACGATGGCGCCGGCCCTGCACCTGCTGCATCAGACTGCCCGGCAGCCGGTGGCGCGGCGCGTTCTGGCCACGCCGGGAGCGAATTATTTTGCGTCAGGCGCGCTGGCGGGCATATTGGACAACGCCCCGACGTACCTGGCGTTTTTGCAGATCGTCCAGGGGCGGGTTTCTCGGCATTTGCTAATAGCCGCCGACGCCCGGCTGCACGTGGCGCGCGGCGTCCCGCGGGGCGGAATGGGGGTTCGGGGGCGCCGCGTGCCGGGGGCGGCGCGGGTGGCCAGCGCCTACCGCCGTTATTTTCCGGGCGTCGTTGCCGGCGGGCATGTTGATCCGGGGAAGCTGAGCGTGGCGGCGCTGCTGACGCTGCGCCGTTACCGCATCTATTTTATTGCGATTTCGCTCGGCTCGGTATTTTTCGGGGCGCTTACGTACATCGGCAATGCGCCCAATTATTTGGTGAAGGGCATTGCCGAAAAGGCCGACGTGAATTGCCCGTCTTTTTTGGGCTATATCTGGCGCTATGCGCTGCCGGCGCTGCTGCCGGTGCTGGCCGTGGTGTGGTGGATATTTTTGCGTTAAGCCAAGCGATCGGTCGCGCCACCGCGGCAAAACGCCGCTTGAAATGTTGTTTGGAAATGCACAATGCCTGGAAGCCGTCCAAAATTAAGAGCAAAAAAAGCTCCGGAATCGCCGCTTTTTTTGGGCGTTGACGGCGGCGGCACCGCGACGCGCGCCGCGTTGGCGGATTCCACCGGCCGCATATTGGGCGTGTGCGAGGCGGATTCCAGCAACTTAAATCACCATGAACCTGCGGCGGGCGCCGGTG
>JAJZCU010000401.1 GCA_021828935.1 Planctomycetota bacterium
TTGCGCCGCATCGCCGGGCGCATGGGGCAGCGCAAGTGGTCCATCAGCGGGCGGCTGATCGCGGACTTGGCCGGACCGGCGAACCTTATTTTAATTACCGGCGGGCTGTGGGTGGGCCTGGCGCAGGTGCGGCTGGACAACACGGACGCACGGATTTTTATTAATAAATTTCTGCTGCTGCTCACCTCCATCGCCCTGTTTTGGTACGTCTTTAAGCTCATGGCGCTGGCCGAGGTGCTGCTTTTGCGCGTGGCGCCATCGCGGTCCACGTTCGACCGGCAACTGGCCGTGATCGTGCGGAAAACCCTGCGAATTTTCGTGGTGGTCATTGCCGCATTATTTATTGTGCAAAATGTCTTCGACCGCGACGTGGCCTCATGGCTGGCGGGCCTGGGCATTGTGGGTTTGGCCATCTCGCTGGCAGCCCAGGATTCCTTAAAAAACGTCATTGGCTCGCTGACCATCCTGCTGGACCGCCCGTTTCAACTGGGCCAGTGGATTACCTACCATGATTACAATGGCACCGTGGAGGAAATAGGCTTTCGCTCCACCAAGCTGCGCACCTTTGACGGCCACCTGGTGAACATTCCCAATTCTAATATTGTTAATGAACCTGTCGAAAACGTGGCGGTGCGGCCGTGCATTCGCCGCGTGCTGAACCTTACCGTGACTTATGATACGTCGCCGGACAAAATTGATGAGGCGGTGCGGATGGTGCGGGATATTCTCGAATCGCCGGAGTTTTATGACCCGGTGCATCACGCCAACAATGAAAATCCGCCCCGGGTTTACTTTACGGACTTCAATGCCGACAATTTGAATATCGTGGTGTATTACTATTTCGCCCCCACCGATTACTGGCAATATCTTGATTATTCGCACCGCTTTAACCTGGCGGTGATGCGGGCCTTTGACAAGGCCCGGATCGATTTCTCATTCCCGACGCGTACTGTGTTTCTGGCGTCGGACCCGCGGCGCCCGCTTCATCCGCGCCTGACCATTGACGCCAACGGGCGCACGCACGCCAACGGTCATCGCGCGCCAGACGGCGCAGCGCAGCCCCAGGACGCAGCGCTATTCGCCGGTGCCGGCCACGCGGGATTCGGCGATGGCCAGGCCAATGGGCACTCCGCGGCTGACAGCCTGAACTGAAATCGCGCCTTCGCCGCAGGGGGATCACGCCTGATCACGCCTGCTGGTCCGGCCGGGCTACGTGCCGCACGTCCTCGCCCAGGGCTGTGGCCAAGGCGCTTTGATGGTCCTGTTCCTGCACCAGTATTTTGCGAATGTGTTCCGCCAGCGCGTATTCGCCCAGCGCTTCACACTGCCGCACACGCTGGCGGTAGTTCCGAATGGTTTCGTTTTCATTGTCCAGATCAAAGCGCAGCATCTCTTTGGCGTCCTCTGACGTTTTCACCGGCTTGGGCACAGATGCGGGCATGCCGCCCAGATAATCAATTTGATCCGCCAGGGTCAGGGCGTGCTCAAGTTCTTCCTTCGCATGCACCTTGAGTTCGGCGGCGATGGCCATGTACTGCGCGCCCTTGAGAACCTGCGAATAAATGACGTAAGCAATAACGGCCTGGTATTCCCGGGCCAAATCGTCATTGAGCAAGTCGATAAGTTGCTCACGGGTAATGTTGGTCGGTGGTTCGGGCGGTTGGTTTTTTGACATTTAAGTATCCTTTTCGCGAATCCGTATCGGCGATATGATAGGCGCGGTTGCGCTGGCGGGACAAGCGCGTCCGTCTGCCGTTCAATGCAATGAATTGGCTGTCGTTCCCAACGACGGGTCATTCAAACGGCGTAGCCTGCGACACTTCGCGTTGCGTCACGGTTTTAATGCGGTTGATGGCCGCCAAATAGGCCTTGCCGGAGGCTAACAATATATCCGTGCTGATGCCGCGCCCACGCACCGTGCGTTTGCTATGCACCAATTCAACGGTCACCTCGCCCTGGGCCTCACGCCCGCCGGTGATGCTGCGGACCTGATACGATCCCAAGCTCGCGGAAATGTGGGTGATGCGCTGAATCACCGCGAACATCGCATCAATTGGCCCATCGCCCGTCGCGGCGTCGGTAACTTCCGCGCCGGTGGCGTCCAGCAAAGTCACCGCGGCGGTGGCAATGCCTTCCGTGCCGGCCATGACCTGCAAATGCTTCAGGCGGAACAACGCGCTGGAACTTTCCAACTGGTCTTCCACAATGGCTTCCAAATCTTCATCATAAATTTCTTTCTTTTTGTCGCAGAGCATCTTGAACTGCTCAAACGCGCGGTCCAGCGCCGCTTCATCCATGCGCATGCCCAGTTCTTCCAACCGCTGCCGGAACGCATGCCGCCCGCTGTGTTTGCCCAGCACCAATTTATTTTGCACCAAGCCAACATCATCGGGTGACATAATTTCATACGTGCTGCGTTCCTTGAGCACCCCATCCTGGTGAATGCCAGCCTCATGCGCAAAGGCATTTTCGCCCACGATGGCCTTGTTGCGCTGCACATGCAGGCCCGTGAGACTGCTTACCAGGCGCGAAGTTGGCGCCAGTCGACGATTGGCGATGCGCGTGAGGAACGGGTACTGGTCGTGCCTCGTGCGCATGGCCATCACGATTTCTTCCAGGGCGGCATTGCCGGCGCGTTCGCCGATGCCGTTGATGGTACATTCCACCTGCCGGGCCCCGCCCTGTATGGCCGCCAGGGTGTTGGCCACCGCCAGGCCAAGATCATTATGGCAATGGGCGCTAAAGGTTACGTTGCCCGCGCCGGGAACGGTTCTGATAAGATATTCAAACATGGCGCGGTATTCCGCCGGCGTGGCGTAGCCGACGGTATCCGGGCAGTTGATGGTGGTTGCGCCGGCCTCAATGGCCGCGTGAACGACTTCCGCCAAATAATCCGGTTCGGTGCGGCTGGCGTCTTCGGGCGAAAACTCGACGTCATCCACATAGGACCGGGCCAGCTTCACGTTTTCCACGGTGAGCCGAATGA
>JAJZCU010000402.1 GCA_021828935.1 Planctomycetota bacterium
ACCGCAAGATGGTTGGATGGAATGTGGTTGTTCCCCGGAAATGATACGCGGAAAAATGCATTTACCGCAGTGCTGTTCAACAAACCAAGTATGCAAAGCAAGTCCAGGGGGCAGCCGGGCCGGCACTGCACCACGTTGGTAGATTGCAGTCCGATGCCTTGCCTTTGATCCAATGTGGCCACAATCCTGCGCGGCAATCCGATATTCCGGACCTCCTGAACCACAATTTTTTCGGGGCAGAAGAATAACTCCGGCCGCCGGGGCGCATCCAAAACCGCCGGATCATAATAGATGTAAATGCGGGGCGTGATGGGGCCGTACCGCGACACATCGCGGCCGGCAATGGCCGGGCGCCATAGCGGCCCCGACGGGCTCGCGGACAAGTAGCGGGCGTTGTCGCCGGTCCGTGCGCCCTGATTAATGGTGCAAAGGCTGCCCATGGTCCGCTGTTGTTCGCGCATTATGTTGACAAAGGCAGCGGCCTCGGGGGATGCATGCAAGACCCACGGACCGCCATCTTCCGGCGCCCATTTCTTTTGGGCTATGGAAAAGGACGCACGCGGCGTCGGAAAGGTTTTGGCCGTGGTATGCTGCACAAGAACCTTGGATCGCGGTGTCGGGCGATCACGCGAAAAAAACAACAGCATGGTCTCATTTTTAGCGCGAAACATGCCCGGCCCAACGTCCAGCACGTGCCTGATGGCCACCCCCGCGGACAGAAGCGAACGCAATTTTCCGAAAGAAGCATTGCCCAAAAGCGTGTGGGGAATAATAAAGCCGGCGATGCCAGATTTCTTTAATAAGCGCCTCGCCGTTTTCTCAAGAAAGCACCCGTAAAGATCAAACCGGTAATCAACGCCGTTGTAATGCGTTTGATAATACGTCCGCTGTTCCGGCGGAACTTCGGTAATAAAAAGATACGGTGGATTGCCAACCACGGCGTCAAAGCCTCCTGCATCCATCACGGCGGGAAATTCAGCGCACCAGTCAAAGGCGTTGATGCCGTGACGCACCTCATCATCAAGCAGGGAAAACTGCTGGTTCCGATAAATATCCGGTTCAATTAAAGAATTCCCGCATCGCACATTGTCGCCGATATCCGGCAGCGCGCGCTGGCGAAAAAGACGCAACTGCGCGGCCAGCGTCTCGGCGGACTCGCCTTCGAGCACCTTTAACAGCAGAGAAAGCTTGGTGGTCTCCACGGCGTTGGCGTCGATATCCACGCCGAAGATGCTGTTTAATAGAATTTCCTTGCGTTTCGTGGTGGTCAAACACAACCCGCGCTCCGCCCCCTGGGGCGGGCGGCCGGCCGCCTGCCGCGCGATTTCCCGAACCGGCGGTTTTTTCTGCGAAAGCCATCGGCCTGGATTGTTTTTCGCGTAATACTCCAGGTGCCAGTCCAGCAAAAACTGGTACGCCCCCAGCAAAAACGAACCCGAGCCGCAGGCCGGATCCAAAATTTTGATTCCCGCAGCCTCCGCCGGCGTGGCATTTTTAACCAGCGGCCCCACCGCCTCGCGCACAATAAAATCCACGGCATCCTTGCGCGTGTAATACACGCCGCCGGCCTTGCGAACTTCCGGCTTCCATTCAATCTTCGCCCGATGCCCTTCCGTCAGACGGATAATTCTACCAAGAAACTGCTCGTACACCTGCCCCAGAATGTCCGCGCTTACCACCGAAAATTCATAAGGCGATTCAGGATAGTACATGGACGTAATAATCTGGCTTAAAACTTTGTCATCCAGCAGCAGTTCCGGAGTCAAGGCATCCGGCGGACTGTGGCGATCAGTGGCGGCGGAAAAATGGAAGAGACCGGAATTGTACCGCGCGTCCGCGTCCTGAAAGATTGCGACCAGCCGCGGATACACTCCGGGGCCATTGGCGACGCCCAATAGCCGGCCGTAGGGCTCGATCCCGCGGTCTTCGGCAATTCGCAAGAAAATAATGCGGTCAATCGTGCGCGTCACCGCGAAATTGAGGTCGCGCTGCGTCAACGTCGGGTTTCGCAACGCCAGGTTCTCGGCCAATCCCTTTCGCCACCCCTCAATCTCCGCCAGAAATGCCACATCAAACTCAGCGGTTCCGCGTTTGTGGCGGGAGCTTTCCACGTACTTATCGAACGCTCCCGTTAAGATGCCCTGCCGGGAAAAGGTATTAACAAAAAAACTCCACTGCGCCGCGATCTGTCCCGCCGTGCAATAAAAAATGCGGGCGGTTGCCGGAGCGTCGTCCTGAGACGGCCGCACCCGGCAGTCATACACTGCAAAGGCGTCAAAATTCGACAGAATCGACAACGGCAGCCCCGCCGACCATGCGTACCGGCGAAGCTGATAGGCACCCGCGCCATCGCTTTTTAACGCGACGGTTGGCCGCTTGGCCTCCAGGAAAAACTTGCGCGTCCCGCCGATTCGAAAGCAATAGTCGGGTGCCTTCGTGGCCGATCCGATTTTTATTGAGTCTTCATGAATCACGTCCGTGTAAGCGTCCGCGTATCCCTGGCGGTTTGCCATGTCCCAGCCCAGCGCCTCGAAAAACGGGTCAAGAAATTCGCGGCGCAGCCGTGCCTCGTTGTAATGTTCTGAAACGTAGCTTTCCCGGTCGCGCTGGAACTGCTCTATGAGCCTGCGCACGCTTTCCGGCGGCGATAAACCGCCCGGCGAGGTAGCGTTGATGTCTGCATGTGCCATTAAAGCCTCGGGCGGCAGTTGCGTGCCGCGCGCAGCCCCATTGTGCGCGGGCTGCGCGAACGCCGCAACCACGCCCGATAATCGTGTGCAAGCGTGCCATTGGCTATGAGGTCAGACGCTCGCGGATTGGGCAAACAAAAAAAGGCACGGCTTTGAGCGAACAAAGCCGTGCCTGAATGTTTGAGGGGGTATTCTGCGTTAGGATTGGCTAACTTAGGCGCGAGCCAGTTTCTTACGCAGACCCAAGCCGACCAGACCCAGCGGGATCAAGGCCAAGCTCATCGGTTCCGGCGCA
>JAJZCU010000403.1 GCA_021828935.1 Planctomycetota bacterium
TGAACACGGCGGACGGGCTTACGAAGAAGATCATCGGTGCTGCAAGCCTTGAAGTTTGGCGAAATGCGGTTGATTGATGGGGTCAAACGTATCTCTCTGTGACCCCTGAGTGCTCTGTGGCATTACAGTTCCGCGGGGCGTTCTCACTTTCCCTTCAGGAAGAAACTTTTGATTGAATCATAAATATCTTCCTTGGTGTTCACGCGGTTGGTCACGAGGTTCTCGCGGCGGGGGAGCATGTCGTGCAGTACATTAATAAAATTACCAGAGCCGTAGGCGCTGGCCACCTGGCAATAGCCAAACAGGTTCGACAGCGGCAGCAAATGTTCGGAAAGCAGCCGGCAGCAATCGCGCGAATCGGATTCGCTGCAGTTGTCCCCGTCGGAAAAGTGGAAGATGTAGATGTTCCATTCGGCGGGATCATAATGCGTGTCCAACAGTGCGCGGGCGGTTTTGAACGCGCTGGAAATTTTCGTGCCGCCATCCTCGCGCAAGTGGTAAAATGTTTGTTTATCAACCTCGCGCGCCGCCACATCATGCACAATGTAGCGCGATTCAATGCCCTTGTAATTGCGGCGCAGCCAGGTGTCTATCCAGAAGGCCTCGATGCGCACCAGTTCCTTTTGTTCATCGCCCATGGAACCCGATACGTCCATCATGTACAGAATCACGGCGTTGGATTGCGGGGCCAGCACTTCCTTCCAACTGCGAAAGCGTTTGTCATTTTTTATGGGAACAATGATCGGATTTTCAGGGTCGTACAGCCCCAGCATGATCTGCCGCTTGAGCGCTTCGCGGTAGGTGCGCTTAAAGTGCTTCAGCGATTCGGGCCCCACGCGCCGAATTCCGGAATATTTATCACGAATCGCGGTGATTTGCTTGCGGCCCTTGGGTTGGATCCGCGGGAGGCACAGTTCTTCGCCTAAGATATCCGCGAGTTCCTCCAGCGAAACGTCCACTTCCATTAAGTGCGATCCCGGTTCGCTGCCGCCCTGGGCGCCCTTGCCTTTGGCGTCGCCGGGCTGGCCCACCGTCTGGCCTTCCTGCCCCTCGCCGGCGCCCACGCCGCCGCTGTTATCGCCGTAGCGGAAGTGGGGGATGTCAATTCCCGGCACGGGAATGCTGATAAGGTGCTTGCCTTCTTTGCCAATCAACTCGCCGCGGGTGATAAATTTGCGCAAGTCGCCGCGGATTTTCCCCTTGACGATCTGCCGAAAGCGTTGATGGTCCTGTTCGATCATGGGTTGGTGTCTCCCTGCCAATCTTGGATTTCAAGGCCGCCCACGGCCGCAAAATGTTTCCGATTGTGCGTGACCAGGATAAGGTTATGCACAATTGCGGTGGCGGCAATTTGAAGATCGACGGGTCCGATAGGGCGGCCGTTGTCCATGGCCGCCGCAGCCAATCGCGCAAAGGCCGCGGCGCACGCGGGGTCGAAGTCCAAGGTTTTAATCGCGTCAGTGAAAAAAGCCAGCCGCCGGCCCTCGTCATGGTCTTTCGGTCGTTTTTGACGCAGCGGGCCGATGAGCATCTCACCGAGTGTGGCCGCACTGATCGCCACCTCCGACTCATGCATGGCACGAACCCGCCGGCTGATGGCCCCGTGCGGCCGACGTATTGCCTCAATGCAGACGTTCGTATCCAAAAGGTAGATCATGCGTCGGCATCTTCCCACGGGTCGCGCAGGGGCCATTCAGGGTATCGCTCCAGCGACGTCAATGGGCCGATGCGATCCAATAATTCTCCCAGCGTCCTTCCGGCGCCGGCGCCTTCGGATTCCACGAGTATCGTTACTTCAACCCCCGCGTTGGCAATGCCAACGGGAACGTGAAGGTTCCCCTGGCTGTCAGTTTTTGCCTTTACGCATATCTTTTTCATGTCAAACGCCTTTCGATCTACCGTGCGACGCCGGCAACGGCACGTTGGCCATCCCACAACCGTTCTCCGTTCGTCCTCAGCGACCTCCGCGCCTCAGCGTTTTTTCTAATTCGCCGGTGCAACGCCCGGCTTCCGGCAAAGAGTCCGGCGCCGTGATTATTATACGTCCGCCTCAATTACTACCGTTGGCATCTCCCTCTTCCCACGGGTCACGCACGGGCGATTCAGGCAGCCGCTCCAAGCAGGTCAATGGCTCAAGGGTGTCGAAAAATTCGCGAAACGTTTTCGGCACATCTCTGGCATTTTCTTCCTCCACGATCACGGTAATGTCCAGTTGGGCATTGGGCACGCCGACGGGAAGTTGAAAATTTCCAGCGCCATCGCTCTTGCCTTTTACGTGCTTTGTTTTCATGTCAGCTACCTCGGCAACTGGGCCAGCGGATTACGGCCCTTGCATCATCATATGCCGTTTCGCGCCACGTTTGAAATCCACGTTGCCGCGGGCGGCCGCAGCGACGCGTGCGCCTTAATCACCCTTCGTATCCCCGCGGGCGAAGATGCTGGCCACGTAATTGAGCACATCGGTGGCGGACACTTCATTGTACCCAAAATATTTAATAAGGCGCTGCTTGACCACATCAATTTTCTTCTGCGTTTCATCATCCACCACGGATGAAACCAGATTCTTGAGCTTGATCGTGTCCTTCTGGTCTTCAAACAGCTTGAGTTCCAGGGCCTTCAGCAGCCGCACGTTGGTGTTGTATTCAAACTTGCGGCCTTCAATGGCCAGGGCGCCAATGTAGTTCATAATTTCCTGCCGGAAGTCGTCCTTGCGGCTGTCGGGAATATCAATTTTTTCCTCAATGGAACGCATGAGCCGCTCATCAGGTTCCTCATCGCGACCGGTGTATTTGTTGCGCACGCGCTGCTTCTGGGTGTAGGCCTTCACGTTTTCAATGTAGTTGGTGGCCAGGCGTTTAATGGCGTCTTCATCGGCGCTGATCGCCCGCTGCACTTCGCCTTTCAGAATATCTTCATATTCTTCGCGCACCACGGAAAGCGGGACCACTTCATTTTTGATGCGACCAGCATTTGCTTCGGGATTG
>JAJZCU010000404.1 GCA_021828935.1 Planctomycetota bacterium
AGATACAACACCTTGCCACCGCAGCGCCGCAGGTGTTGCGGCTGCCGCACAAGTGCGCTAGGATGCAGCGTGATAAGCAGCATTGTATGCATACAATCCTGGCAATTTTATCGATCAAAGGATTTTCTTATGCAATACCGCATCCTCGGCCGCACCGGCGTAAAGGTCACGCCGCTGTGTTTGGGAACCATGAACTTTGGTGGCCGCACCGAGGCTACCGAAAGCCACCGCATGTTGGGCCAGTACCGCGAAACCGGCGGCAACTTTATTGATACCGCCAATGTTTACAATGACGGCCGGTCTGAAGAAATCATCGGCCAGTGGTTGAAGCAGGAAAAATGCCGCGAACAGTTTGTACTGTCCACCAAGGTGCATGGCCGGCGCTCCGACCATATCAACGACGCCGGCAACCACCGTTGGCACATCGTGCGCGAAGTGGAACAATCACTGAAGCGGCTGCAAACCGACCGCATTGATATTTATCATATTCACCGGCCCGATGCCGACACCCCCATTGACCAAACCCTGCGGGCGCTTGATGACTTGGTGCGGCAGGGCAAGGTGTTGTATCTCGCCAGCAGCGTGTTTGCCGCATGGCAGTTGGCGGAAGCCCATTTTATAGCAGAGAAACTGCATACGGCGCGGTTTGACGTGGAACAGCCGCAATTTAATATCATTGATCGGCGCATTGAGACTGAGGTACTGCCGTTCTGCCAGAAATATGAAATTGCCACCATCACCTGGGCGCCGCTGGCCCGTGGCCGCCTGGCCGGCACGTACACCCGCGGTGGCCGCAAGATTCCCGGCGGAACGTGGTACGCCGCACAGAAAAAGACTGATTTTCCGGCCGCCCAGTGGCCGTTGATGGAGGCCGTCGACCGTCTGGCCGACGCCCGCGGCTGCACCAGTTCGCAGTTCGCCATCGCGTGGTGTCTGCAAATTCCGGGCGTGACCTGCCCCATCATTGGCCCGCGTTCCATGGAGCAACTCAAGGACAACATGGGCGCATTGAATATCAAATTAGACGAAGCGACCATGAAGCAAGTCGATGCGTTGAATCCGCCCGGCAATCTCTGCCGCGACGCGCAACTGGGGCCCGTGCCAGGGTAAACGCAAACCTCCGTTCGTGCTCGGCGCCCTCCGCGCCTTATTTTTTTTTGTTTTGCCTGCGCAACGCCCTGCTGCCGGGAAAAAAATGTGCCATGGGCGCCGAGCGCGGTATAGCCGCCAACCGGGGGTGCCCTCTGGCCCATCCGCGGTTAAAATAGCCCCATGCCGAAATTGCCCGAATGTGGCTGTTCACAAAAACTCTTCGCCGAATTTTTTGCCGGTATCGGGCTGGTGCATCTGGCGTTACAACAGTCCGGCTGGCGGTGCGCTTACGCCAATGATATTGATGTAAAGAAATGTGAAATGTATACCGGGCACTTTGGGCCCGCCCCCTATTTTCATCTGGAGGACGTCTGGCAAACATCGCATATTCTGGCCAACCTGCCCGACGCTCCATTTCTTGCCACCGCGTCTTTTCCTTGCATTGATTTGTCGCTGGCGGGCCACTGCAAGGGGTTTGATGGCGAACATTCGTCCACCTATTTTGGCTTCCTAAATGTTGTTCGTGAAATGGTGGCCCGGCCGCGGGTGGTCATGCTGGAAAATGTCACCGGTTTTCTAACCTCGCGTGGCGGCGCCGATTTCCGCCGGGCCGTCATCGAATTGGCGACGCTGGGCTATTACATGGACGCCATTGTGCTGGACGCCCGAGTATTTCTGCCGCAAAGCCGGCCGCGGACGTTCGTATTTGGTTACCATGAATCACTGGAATCACATCTTATTAAGCGCCATGACGCCAGTGGAATTTCCGCCGACTGGCGCGCGGCAATGGAGGCCTCGCCGATGCTGCGGCCACCGCCGATCTTGAAAGCCATGGATGCAATCGAGCTGCCCACAGGCTGGGCGACGCAGCCTTTTAATCAGCCCGCTGCGCGAAAATACAGGTTGGCCGATTTTATTAACGCAGACCCGGACGCGGACTGGTGGACGCCCCAGACCACCCAGCAGCACCTTGACTTAATGGAACCCCCCACCCGCCGCCGCGTGAACCAAGCCTTGGCATCGAACGCAGCATGGGTGGGCGCGGCCTTTCGGCGCACCCGCCACGGCGCCGCGCGCACGGAAGTACGTTTCGACATGGCCGGATGCCTGCGTACGCCCAAGGGTGGCAGCGCCAAGCAGATCATCGTGGCAATTGAAAATGGCACGCTGCGAATGCGCTGGATGACGGCGCGCGAATATGCCAATCTTCAAGGCGCCCCGGATTATCAAATAACCGTGCCGGAACTGCAGGCCATGTACGGGTTCGGCGATGGCGTGTGCGTGCCGGTGATACGCTGGATTGATCAGAATATTTTAACGCCGATTTACAATGCCAGCGCGGCAACATCGGCTGTGGCGTGATGCGTGGACAAGCTCAACAGAGCCGCTCGCAGCGCGTTAATGGCGAAGGTACGCTCGGTTGAAACCAAGCCGGAGCTGACCGTACGGGCTGCGGCGGCGCTCTTGGTTCAGAAGTTCCAGACCAACTGCCGCGATCTGCCTGGATGCCCGGATATTGTGCTGCGCCGGCGCCGCAAGGTTGTTTTCGTGCATGGGTGCTTTTGGCACAGCCACCACTGTCGCGCGGGACAGAACGTCCCAGTCACGCGGAAAGCGTATTGGGAGAAGAAGCGGCAAGGCAATGCCCGGCGCGATGGGCGAATGAAGCGCCAGCTTTGGCGCGACGGCTGGTCCGTGCTGACGCTATGGGAATGCGAACTCAAAAACGCCGACCGCTTGAAACAGAAATTAGCAACATTCCTCCGGAAACCCCGCCGACGCCGCAAGTAACCTGCCGCTCGCTCTCATTGCGCGGATAGGGACGACAGGACACGAGAAAATCATCAAACAAAAATCTTCCAACCCCAAAATAGGCGCGGCGCCCA
>JAJZCU010000405.1 GCA_021828935.1 Planctomycetota bacterium
TTCCAGAAAATCCCCCTCGTGGCGCAGAAAACTCTCCACCATTTTTGGATCAAAATGCGTACCGGAACCCTGCACAATAATCGACCGCGCCACGTCATGCCCAAACGCGCCTTTGTAAATGCGCTTGGTGGTCAAGGCATCATACACATCCGCCACCGCCACGATGCGTCCCGACAGCGGAATGTTCTCGCCGATCAGCCCCTCGGGATACCCGCTGCCGTCGTAGCGCTCGTGATGAGTGGCGGCAATTTCACAGGCCATGCGCAGGAAGCCGGCGCCGGGGTGTTCGCGCCGGGCGGCCTCCAGCGTGCGGGCGCCAAGGGTGGTGTGCGTTTTCATGATATCAAATTCCCGGTCGCTTAGGCGCCCCGGCTTTAATAACACACAATCCGGGATGGCCACTTTGCCGATATCGTGCAGCGGACTTGTCAGATAAACCAGCCGGGCGAATTGGGCATCCACCAGCCCGGCGTATTCGGGGCGCCCCGCCAGGTCGGACGCCAGGATGAAGGCATAGTTCCGGACGCGCTCCAGATGCGCCCCGGTCTCGGGGTCTCGCGACTCAGCCAGTTTGGCCAGCGCGAAAATGGTCAGGTCCCGCATCTCCAGCGACAGTATCCGCTCGCCGGTGCGCACGCGCATCAGCAGTTCCGCGGGATTGAACGGCTTGGTGATAAAATCATCGGCGCCGGCGGAAAGACCTTCCACAATATCCTGTGAATCATCGCGCCCCGTTAATAACATGGTGTATACATAACCGGTGAACTCGCCGGAACGAATGGCCCGGCACAAATCCAGACCGTTCATTTCAGGCATTTCCCAGTCGGAAATGACCAGTTGGTGTCGCCCCTTGCGCAACACGGTTAGCGCCTCGCGGCCGTTGCATGCGGTTTGCACCTCATGTCCGGCGTCCACCAGCGCGTTTTCCAGCAACGCCAGGGCGATCATGTCATCATCAACAACCAGAATGCGCATGAACCAAACCCGTAAAAAGCCTTTGACTTATGCTCTATTCATCGGCCTTTATAAGGGGGCGCTTGGGAAGGCCGCCCGACCATGCATGGCAACCAACGGGATTGTTCAGACTCTCACGGCGGATAGTCCCAGTTCCTGCTTTATGCCCGGAATTTGTTCGCAACAGCGTTGCAGCTCATCACGCAGGCCCTGCACCAGCCGCCCGGCGTCGTCCATGGCCTGGGCCTTGGACAGCTTTTCCAGTTGGGCGGCCAGCGCGCTGAGTTTATCGGCCGCAAGATTGGCGGCGCTGCCCTTGATGGCGTGGGCCGCGCGCGCCGCGTCCACGGCATTGCCACACGATATGCTTGCGTTGAGCGCGTCGATCTGCCGCGGAGTTTGGGCGGCGAATTGATCCAGTACGCGGCAGACCAGTTTCGCATCGCGCATGCAGCGCTCCAGCAGTTGCGGCACTGCCAGGGCCGGGCGGGCAGCGATGGCGTCGGGCACGCCTTGCGGCGTTGCGGCGCCAAGATCGGCGCGGGGCGCCGACGGCTGGGGCTGGGCGATGGCCGCAGGCGCAGCGGGCAATGCCGCCTGACTGGCTACGCCGGCATATTCTGTTAATTCCGCCGCCGCCGGGGCCGCCACGGCCAGCGGGACCGGCAGCCATTGGGCCAGCACGCGCGCCAGTTCGGGCGGGTTCAGTGGTTTGCTTAAATAGGCATCCATGCCTGCTTCCAGGCAGCTTTCCCGATCCCCCTTCACGGCGTTGGCCGTCAGCGCGATGATGGGCAGATGCGGGGCCTTCTGATCCCGATTTTCCTGTGATTTTTCCCGCGCCCGAATTTCCCGCGTGGCCGCGAAGCCATCAAGTTCGGGCATCTGGCAGTCCATGAGCACCAAATCGTACGGGCGCTGCGCCGTGGCCTCCACCGCCTGCCGACCATCGTTGACTATGTCACAGGCATATCCCAGGCGCAGCAGTATCTCCGACGCCACTACCTGATTCACCTCGTTGTCTTCGGCCAGCAGAATTTTATAACGGGCGGCGCCGGGGTGCGCGGCGTCCGCGGGAATGTCAGAAATGCCCGGCGCCAAGTGGCCCATCTGGGCGGCTTCCACCGTGGCCCCCAGCGTTTCCATCATCACCGTGTACAACTGCGACTGTCGCAGCGGCTTGGTCAGTAAATTATCAAAGCCCAATTGGCGCACGCGCGGCGGTTCCATGGCATGATCCATGGAGGTAATCATCAGCAGCTTCAGGCTTCCCCCGCCGGGCTCGCCACGAATGAGCCGCGCTAGTTCCGGGCCGTCAATGTGCGGCATAATCATGTCAATGATGGCAATCTGGTAAGGGCGGCCCGCCGCGGTGGCCTCGCGCAAATTGCCTATGGCGGCAATGGCCGATGGGGCGCCGTCGCCGCTTACCCCCCAGCACGACAATTGTTCCAGCACAATCTGCCGGTGCAGATCATTGTCATCCACCACCAGCACGCGCAGGCCGCGCAGTATGCCGGCCTCGGCCCGTCCTTTGGTCGCCTGCGCCAGGGTGCGCGGCAGACGCACCGTAAACCAAAACGTGGAGCCTTTGCCTTCGTGGCTCTCCACGCCGATGCGTCCCCCCATGAGCTCGGCAAGTTGTTTGGAAATTGCCAGACCCAGGCCCGTGCCCCCGAAGCGCCGCGTGGTGGAGGCATCCACCTGCGAAAACGACTTAAACAACCGGTGCATGCGTTCAGGCGGTATGCCAATGCCCGTGTCCGTCACGGCAATTTTAATTAAATCGCCGCCGCCCTCATCGGGCGCCACGCGCACGGTGATCTGCCCGGATTTGGTGAATTTAACGGCGTTGTTCACCAAATTAATAAGCACCTGCCGGATGCGGTCGGCGTCGCCCAAAACGTGGCGCGGAACCTCAGGTTCCACAATGCACGCCAGTTCCAGGCCCTTGCCATGGGCGCGCGGGCCCAGCATTTCCAACACATCTTCCACCGCCACGTTTAGGCCGAAAGGCATGGGG
>JAJZCU010000406.1 GCA_021828935.1 Planctomycetota bacterium
AGGTGCCTAATCCGCAGATTTTTCCGGAGCTGGTTTTTGATTACGACCGCATCGTGGCGCGGTGCAGAGAATTGGCTTATCTTAATGAAAGCCTCGCTTTTTATCTGGAAGATGAACGTAGCGGCAAGAAAGATGAATTTAAGTACACCAAGGGAATTATCCAGTTTGTAAAACAACTCAACGAAGGCAAGGATGTCATTCACAGTCAGGTGGTGTACCTGGAACGCGAAGAACAGGGTAAAGAAAATCCCATGTCCGTGCAGGTAGCGGTGCAATACAATGACGGCTACGCCGAAAGCCTGCACAGCTTCGCTAATAACATCAATACTCCCGGCGGCGGCACGCACTTGTCAGGCTTCAAGACGGCCCTGACGCGCACGCTGAATTTTTATGCCAAATCCAATAATCTTATAAAAGATGAAAAGGAAATGCCCAACGGCGATGATTTACGCGAAGGGCTTTCCGCCATTGTTTCCGTCAAGGTGCCTAATCCGCAATTTGAAGGCCAAACCAAAGACAAGCTTGGCAACGGAGAGGTTGAAGGATTTGTTTCAAGCGCCGTCAATGAAGCACTGGGAATCTGGCTGGAAGAGCATCCCGCCGACGCCAAACGAATTATTCAAAAAGGCGTTTTGGCAAGGCAGGCACGCGAAGCCGCTCGCAAGGCACGTGAACTGACGCGGAAAGGTGCGTTAACCAGTGGCGGTCTGCCGGGCAAGCTCGCGGATTGTTCCAGCCGCGATATGGAATCCACAGAACTTTACATCGTCGAAGGGCAGTCCGCCGGCGGCACGGCCAAGGCCGGGCGTGATCGCGTATTTCAAGCCATATTGCCCATCAAGGGTAAAATTCTTAATGTGGAAAAAGCGCGCGTTGATAAAATGCTGGGTCATGAGGAAATCCGCACCATTGTTCAGGCTCTGGCCTGCGGCATAGGTGCCAGTGACATGGACATGGCCAAACTGCGTTACGGAAAACTGGTGATCATGACCGACGCCGACGTGGATGGTTCACATATCCGCACGTTGCTTTTAACGTTCTTCTTCCGCCAAATGACCCAGTTGATCCGCGACGGTCGCGTGTATATCGCCCAGCCGCCTCTGTATCAGGTAACACGAAAAAAGCACGTTGAATACGTGCGAAATGAACCCGCGATGCGCAAGACTTACCTGGAATTGGGCACCGATGGCACCAGCTTGGTCATACGCGATAAAAAAGGAGGCGAAAAGAGCCGCCTGAAAGGCGCGGACCTCAAAAAGGCGGTGCAACTGCTGGAACAGGTGCAGGACCTGGTCATGGTGGCAGAACGCCGCGGGCTGCCATTTACCAAGTTGCTGCACATGCGGGCCCAACACGGTACGCTTCCGCACTACCGCGTAATTCTGGATGGTCACGAATCATTCTTCTACACACTGGAAGAATACGAAGCCTACTGCGAAAATCATAAGATTGCGGAACTCATGGCCATTGCCCGAACCGTCGAAACGGCGGATGCTTCCGCCAACGGCTCCGGCACTGGTGGCAAGCTTTCCGCCGAAGCTGCGGAAGCTAAAAAGAAGGCCCAGCGCCGGTTGGAAAAAAATGAGGAACTAAGCGAAAATCGTGAACTTGAGAAGATTTTTGAAAAACTCAAGGCCATGGACCTGCCCATCGAAGATTACTTCCTGAAATTCGAAGAGCTCGACAGCGGCGAACGCAAGATGACGCGCTACCTGGTGGAAAGCGGAAGTGATTTCAAACGCGATATTGCCGGCCTGGCGGATATTGTTTCAACCATTCAGGAAATCGCCAAACAGGGAATCGAAGTTAAGCGCTTCAAAGGTTTGGGAGAAATGAACGCCGAGGAACTCTGGGCCACCACGATGGACCCGGCTCGCCGCACGTTGCTGCGGGTGACGCTTGAAGGGGCCTCCAACGCTGAAGCGATGTTCAGCACGCTGATGGGTGAAAATGTGGAACGTCGCCGACGCTACATTGAAGAACACGCTTTGGATGTTAAAAATCTGGACGTGTAAGCGCCGGCCAGGCGAGAACGCGGGAGTTAATGAGTAATGAGTAAAAAAATAAGGAGTTGATCTTCCATGATGGTAAGCTCCAACCGCGGGACATGTTGTTGAATCGCCGACGCCGCGGTTTTCATCGACAGCCAGCCCCAAAGCACTGCACCCTGGTTTTACTCATTATTCATTACTCATTGAAGCGAAGCGCCCCGCTTACCATTCCTGGTGTATCCAGGAGTGCGGATAATAGGTTTGTAAAATGGATCTCGCCCGCCACCCGCGCTGGGCCAGCGTTTGGGCACCCCACTGTGATAAGCCAATGCCATGGCCAAAACCGTGCCCGTCGATGAGTTGGATATTATGGCCATCACGCTGAATCTTAAAAAAACTGCTCGGCGGCGCAGGCACGGTGCGCAACGGATCCAGCGCCAGAGCCAGCCTGAATTCCTCCGCTCGCATTTTTCCAACATGTCCCGCAACATCGGTGAGAGTAATAATCATCGGGCGGCGGGTAACAGGATTTCGCTGTGTAATGCGCACCGACGCAACCGGCCCAAGCTCCGCCAGATACGGCAAATTATTTTTTTGTCCCCACCAGATCACGGCCTGGGTAATTTGCCGCAGGCTCAATGTCATTGTCGGCCAGGTAAATTCAGGGCAGTTCGCATCCAGCGTGCCGAACAGACAATTGACCAATGGCGGTACGGAAGCATCACCACAGGCATCCGCCGCACTTTGCGAAGCCCCGCCATTACAGGCTGAATAAAAGGCGCAGAACAGCCCCATTTCCTGGTTGTCCCGCGTTTCCAAAATATCTCCGGTGGTGGCCCGCACCGCGTTCCATGCACGCGGGGTTTCCGCATTTTTCCCGCCGTACACTTGGGAGTTTTGACCGCCGGTAACATCCCATGCGTGGGTGCGGCCGAAGGTTTCCATCTGGTAAAGCGCATAAGTTCGGGCCGCAATGGCTTGTGC
>JAJZCU010000407.1 GCA_021828935.1 Planctomycetota bacterium
GCCCGGTCCACTTTCACGTCGCGGCAATTGCGCGCGGTGTCCTTATTGTCCGGTGAATGCGGCTTGGCCACCAGCGGCTCCAGCGCGCTTAAATCCCAGCCGTGCCGGGCGGCCCCTTTATTATAAGGATACAAAACCGTTCCAAAATTGTGTTCAGAATTGGTCGCCACCGTGCCGTCGTCGTGCCAGTCGTACCAGATGGTCAGCGGGATGCCGTTGGAAATGTTGATTAAAAATTCTCGCGCCAGATACTGGCCCTGCACTTTGGGCGTGATGTTTTTCCAGGCGGAAGAATAGCCCCATTCTCCGGCGATTATCGGGATGTGCCGGCCGCGCGGTTCATAATGGGCGATAAGTTTCTTCAGTTTCTCGTAATCGGCGGCCACTGTTTCCGGCCCCGTTTGCCGGTACGGGTGCATGGAAACCGCGCACCAATACTTTAGCAACCCGCCCTGGAAGCAGCGTTTGACATACGACAGATTCATGCCGCTTTCCGCCGGGCCTATGAACGCCGCATGAGGGTCCGCCCGGTGAATGGCCCGCCCCGTGGCCAGCGCCAGTTTAATATAATTCGTGATGCGGTCGGCCGCCTTTTCGCCCGGCGGCAATTTCCAGAACCAGTTGCCATTGGGCTCATTGTACATTTCCCATAGAACCCGCCGTCCTTTGAAATGCCTTGCGGCGGCCGTGGCCCAGCGGGCGAACGCGGCGCGGCCGGCGTGGTCGTATGGCGCCAGACCGTGGTCGTACAATGGGTTGGCATAGTCCAGTATTAATAACGCGTGAATATGCCACGGCTTCAGGGCCGCAAGCAGACGATCGTAGGCCGAAAAGTTGTAGCGGCCGCGCGTTTTTTCCGTGTTGGCCCAGAAAAAATCCATGCGAACCCAGTGAAAGCCGGCGTGCGCCAGCATGCGCATCTCGCCCGGGCGCGGCCTGGTAAAATGAATGTTGACTCCCATGCAGCGCGGGATGACCAACGGCGGCAACGCCGACCGCGCCGCTACGGCCGATGGACTCAGGGCGGCAATCCCCGCCAGGGCCAGCGTCCCAGGCATCCAGATTTTCTTCATCGAGATTCTCCCGTTGCAACCGGCGCAGCCATTGGCTTGCCGACCAGGTTCGCGTAAAAACGCGGCACGTCAGGGAAACCGCGCCCAAGGGGTTATATTTCCCCCGTCCAGTCCGGTGGCAGCAGCAAAACCGGCAGCTTGCAGTTGCGGATCAGCTCCTGCGGAAGGTTGCCTTCAATGATGCGGGCCAGCACGCCCTTGTTTGATAATCCCAGCACGATCAGCGTGGCCTGGTGCTCGGCGGCGGTTTTAAGCAGGGCATCGGCAATGTCATCGGAAAACAAGAGCAGCGTGTCGACGCGCGGATACACAGCCTTGAGCCGCTGGCCCACGCGCTCCAGAATTTCCTCGCCCGGCGCCTTGCCGTTGGGCGCCCCTTCAGCGGCGAAAATGACGTTCACCGCCAGCAAATCCGCATCCATGCGCCCGGCCCAGCGGGCAATCGCATCGACGCGTTGGTCCGCGGTCCATTGGTCTGAAACTGCCAGCAGAATTTTGGTCATGGGATACTTCCCTGCGAAACAAACCAGTCGCCAAACCGGGCCAAACCAGCCGCGCCGCCAGCGGCCTGCGGATGTTTATCGAGCGCCCAGTATATCGCGTACCGTTTCGAGCGAAAGGCTGACGCACCGAACATGTCATTTCGCGCTGCGCACCGTTATAATGTGAGCTCAAAATCCCCGGCATGGTCGGGCTCGCATGGCCAACACCAGTGCCTGCGGTCAGATGAACCGCTATGCGCCCTGAAGCAGAACCGCTTGCGGCGGGACACGGCGGCGCCCCCGGCGGCCGCAGCAACGCCATAACACTTCCCGCCAAACCGCCGCCCCCGCGCGCTGGCGTTCGCCTTGTCAATTGGCTATCATCCGTTAATCCGGATTGTCGGATGGAAGGGTTTCCCATGCACATTCAAGACATTTTAACCCGCGACCGCACCACGTTTTCCTTCGAATTCTTCCCCCCAAAAAGCGACGCCGCCGCCGATGAACTCTTCCGGCACATCGCTGAATTGGAAGCTCTGAAACCGTCTTTTGTTTCCGTGACTTATGGCGCCGGCGGTTCCACCCGGCAGCGCACGCACGATTTGGTGATGCGTATTAAAGAATCCACCACGCTGGCGCCCGTTCCGCACTTAACCTGCGTGGGCCATACCGAGGCCGAGATTGCCGCCGTTCTGGAACGCTATGCGCAACATGGCGTTGGAACCATTCTGGCCTTGGGCGGCGACCCCCCGCGCGACCGCGGGATCTACAACCGCCAGGAAGACGCCTTTCCCTACGCCGCCGACCTCGTGCGCTTTATCAATGCTTTCAACCGCCGCGCCGCCGAACAAGGCCCCGACGCCGACCGGCGCGGCTTTGGCGTTGGCGTGGCCGGCTTTCCGGAAGGCCATCCTGCCACCCCCAACCGGCTGCTGGAAATGCAGCACTTAAAGGCCAAGGTGGACGCCGGCGCGGATTATATCTGCACCCAGCTTTTCTTTGATAATCATGACTTTTATGATTTCCGGGAACGCTGTGAACTGGCCGGCATTCGCGTCCCGATTCTCGCGGGCATCATGCCCATTACGTCCGCCTCAGGCATGCAACGCATGGCCGAACTGGCCTTGGGCGCCCACTACCCCGCCAAGCTGCTGCGCGCCCTGGCCCGCGCCGGCGACGACGCCGAGGCCGTTAAACGCGTCGGCATTCATTGGGCCACTGAACAATGCCGGGATCTGCTGGACAACAACGTTCGCGGCCTGCACTTCTACACGCTCAACCATTCCCAGGCCACGCGCGAAATTTATAAAAACCTCGGCGTGAAAGACAGCGCCGCATTGCGCTGATGCGCAACGGCCATTTTTTATTAGCCGGGCGATTGCCGTCTATATAGCCGCCGGCTTGCCGGTGGTTGCGGCT
>JAJZCU010000408.1 GCA_021828935.1 Planctomycetota bacterium
CTTATATCACGGCAAATTATTCAACTACGATGACATAAAAGCTAATCCGAACCCGGTCATGGACTTTTTGAAGTCACGCGATGACGCCACGGCCCTGCGCGAGATTGGCTGGGCCATTGACGCCGCCGAGGCTCGACCCGAAGTTATTAAAGGCCGCGCCGTGGCGCTGGGTTTCTGCATGGGCGGGCGATATGCGTACCTGTCCGCCGCCGCCTTGGGAAAACGCCTCGCCGGGGCCATTTGCTTTTACGGCGGCGGAATCGGAACCAAACAAGACCGCTTCGGCCGGAAGCCGCCGGTGGAACGCACCGCGGAAATTACCGCGCCCATCATGTTAATGTATGGTGCGGAGGACAAATCAATTCCACCCGAAGAGCATGCGCACATCGCCGAGGCCCTCAGTGCCGCCAAAAAACGGTTCAGCCTGAACGTGTTCCCCAAGGCCGGCCACGGCTTCTTCAGCGACCCGCGCGAATCGTATGAACCTGTAGCCGCGAAAGAAGCCTGGGAGTTAACGTTGAATTTTCTTGAGCATGTGAACCGTTGACAGGGCCGGTGACAGCGCCGGTGCAGGCCGCGGATTTGCCGGTACAATGGCGCGGATGAGCCAAGGGCCGTTACAAGATGCAGCCGTTGCCCCCGTGCCCCCGCGCGACGCTGCGCCGCGCGAGGCGACAGTTTATGCGGCGGCGCCCGATCCGGGCGCGCCGGCTCAGACCGGCGCGCCGCCAATTTCCCATGCCCGGAGCGCATCGAGCACGGTCGCTGCCCCCGCCGCCAAAGCCCCCCGTAATGGACCTGTCGCCCTCGAAACGCCGCTGCAGTTTCTGCCCGGAGTGGGGCCAAAACGCGCGGAGCACCTTGCGGCGTTGGGAGTAACCACCGCTGGCGATTTACTTAGTTATTATCCACGCGATTACCTGGCCTATCAGGCCGAGGCGCCCATTGCTTCCCTCGTGGCCGGTTCCCTGGTTGCCATTCGCGGCAACATTTTGCAAACCCGCATGATGCCTGGTCGCCAGCGTCGCTTTGAGGCCCTGCTGGAAGACGCCTCCGGCCGTTGCGTGCTCACTTGGTTTAACCCCTTCGGAATTACGGAAAAAGTGCGACCTGGCGTGCAACTGCGGGCCATCGGAAAAGTGGGCCAATATGGCGGCCGCTTTCAAATGGTGCAGCCCAAGATTGATTTGCTGCAAGACCAATCCGCGGTCCCGGCCGCCGCCCGCATTGAAGCCGTGTACGGGGCCAGCAGTGGCATCAGCAGCCCGATCATTGGGCGCATTGTTCGCACGAATCTGCCAGCGTTGTTGCCGCTGGTGGAAGAATGGTTTGCTGCCGATTATCTGGCCCAGCGCAATTTGACGCCGCGGCGCGAAGCCGTGCGGATCGCGCATGAGCCTGTGGCGATGGAACAGGTGCAGCGGGCCCGGCGCACGCTGGCTTATCATGAATTTTTTCTACACCAGGCCGGCATCGCCATTAAACGTCATCATCAGAAAGAATCGCATGCGGCCATGGCGCTGGGTTCCGGCGCCACGGTGGACCAGCGCATCCGGGCGCTGCTGGAATTTCCATTAACCGCCGCCCAGAACCGCGTGATTAAACAACTCACGCATGATCTGGGCCAGCGCCGGCCCATGAACCGCCTGTTACAAGGCGATGTGGGCAGCGGCAAAACCGTGGTGGCGCTCTACGCCATGCTCGTTGCCGTTGCTAATAAAACCCAGGCGGTGCTGATGGCCCCTACTGAAGTTTTGGCCGAACAGCATTTTATTACGCTGGAACGCTATCTGCGAAACAGCAAAGTGAAACTGGATTTATTAACCGGAAACCAACCGGCGGAAAAGCGGCGGACCATTCTGGCGGGCCTGGAAACCGGCGCCATTGGCCTGGTGGTGGCCACCCACGCGGTGCTCAATGAACAGGTGAAATTTCAGCGGCTCACCGTGGTGGTGGTGGATGAACAACATAAATTTGGCGTGGAGCAGCGCGCGGCCATTCGCGCCCGGCACGGCGCGCCGCACACTTTGGTGATGACCGCCACGCCCATCCCGCGCACGCTGGCCATGACTGTCTTCGGCGATTTGGACGTGAGTCTCATTGACGCCCTGCCGCCGGGACGCCAGAAAATTTTCACGCGCGCCACCGGCACCGACAACCGCCAACATGTGTACGAATTTGTGGCCACTCGCGTGCGGGCCGGCGAGCAGGCCTACGTGGTGCTGCCGGTCATTGATGAAGGCGCTTCTGATTTAACCAGCGCCACGGGCATGCACCAGGAACTCAGTACAGGGTACTTAAAACACCTGCGTGTGGGCCTGCTGCACGGCCGCATGGACAGCCCGGACCGCCAGCATGTTATGGAACGCTTCCGCCAAAAACTTATTGATGTGCTGGTGGCCACCACGGTCATTGAAGTGGGCGTGGATGTGCCCAACGCCACCGTGATGGTGGTGGAGCACGCCGATCGTTTCGGGCTTTCGCAGTTGCACCAACTGCGGGGTCGCGTGGGCCGGGGCGATAAACCTTCACAATGTATTTTGATCAGCGACG
Organism: Planctomycetota bacterium; assembly: GCA_021828935.1. Classification (GTDB taxonomy): domain Bacteria; phylum Planctomycetota; class Phycisphaerae; order WQYP01; family WQYP01; genus JAJZCU01. Next base: position 2,554 of record JAJZCU010000408.1, read on the forward strand.
CCAGCACCGAACAGGGCGCCCAGCGACTGCAGGCCATGGTAAAATTTACCAGCGGCTTTAAAATTGCTGAAGAAGATTTGCGTATCCGGGGCATGGGAGAAATTATTGGCACGAAGCAGAGCGGTCACAGCGATTTTCATTTTGCTGATCTCTTGCTGGACACCGCCCTGCTGCAACTGGCCCGGCGCGACGCCTTCCACGCCATTGCCGCCGACCCGCGCCTGCTCACGCCGGAGCACGCCCATCTGCGGCGCGCTGTGCTGGCGCGATTCGGCAGCGCCATATCGCTGGCGGATGTGGGGTAATGCCCGACGCGCGGACGAGCCCAGCTTCGGCGAGGCGATTTTTCCCGCAACAAGGCTTATTATGCGGCATCGTGCAGAAGACACGGCACGTTCTATGGAGCCCTGACATGG
>JAJZCU010000013.1 GCA_021828935.1 Planctomycetota bacterium
GCCCAGCCACCGCGTCAGACATTTGGGGCCGTACATAGGACATATTATCGTAGCAAAGTATTCTTGAGCCCTGTGCGGCGACAATAAGGTCCACCTCGTCATGGGGCATGGAACGAAGGGAGCATTTATTTGGGTCAATGGTATGGCGAAGCAGACGGCATAGCGTTGATTTTGCTGAACCTTGCTCCCCGTTTACGACTAAAATTGGCGCCACAATGTTTGGATTTATCACGGCCAACAACCATGCTTGGGCCAGGGCCCAGGCGTCATCGTCCGGTAGGTTAATTAGGGCTCTCAGGGCGTCCATGGAACCGCCGGGCGTCGGCGCCGGCAGCGGCAGCATGCCAGGCGGCCGGATGAACCGGACAGGGCAATCTGAACTGTTAATAATTCGCCACCCCGTAGGCGTGATTTCAATGTGTCGCCATGCGGCGTCGGCCATGTCGATGAACAGGCGCCCGTCGTGGGCCGCACAGCGTATGGCCACAGGGTACACTGTGCCCGCAGCATTTGCCTTAGCATCTAGAAGTGTTAATACTTGCTCCATTACATCGCGGGTTAAGGCGCCCCCGTGTGTGAGTAAAAATTCTTGGGTCATCCAGCGTTTAAACCCTCCACTTCTCAGGGGCCAATTCTCTTGGTGTTGACCGGCCGGACCGGTGGCAGTCACCGAGCAATAGGTGTCGTGGTTTTCGTCCGTAAACAAGGCGGCGTCGGGGACCAACTCCGCAGCCCGGATAGGCAGGGACACAGCCTCGGCGCCATTTTCAGCGTCCGCCGTGGCGTGGCGGGCCGCGTGGGCCAGGAGCTCTTCACCTATCGCCCGTAAGGTGTCAGCATCAACCTCTGGGCGCCGGGTATGCAGGCGTGTAACCCATGCGTCGCGGTCTTCGGCGCTGCGAAGGTTGACCTCATCAACATATTGCGTTGTGCCGTTGGCCACGGAAACGGTATGCCGGCCGCGGGCGCCGCGGCCCACAGAAACTCGAAATTCATTGGGCATTTGTCGGTCCTTGACAGGAATGGTTGATAACCATGCGAACAGGCGCCGCATGCGTGATATGTTGTTCGATTTCTTCTTTACCAGCCCCACAACAAACCCATGCTCTCATGTCCTTACGACCAGCCGGCGGCTCCATAATCCGAACATCGGGGCAGTGCCACATTAAATCGCGGGCCAGGGCCGTGGCGCCGTCGCGCCCAGGGGCATCGGCGTCGGAGATGATAATGATTTGCTTGGGGCGCCAGTCTTCGACGCGGTGGCGTATTAGCTTTGCCGCCCCACAGCAACTGGGGCGTCCAATGGCGTCGGTGATCCCAATAGTTAATAGGGCCGCCAAATCGGTCGGTCCTTCGCAGATTATTAGTCTGGGACCGGGCGTGAAATTGCGTGCAACAAAGATGCCCTCGTGGCCACCAGTCATGGAATACTTGTGGCCAGAAACGGTCCGTATTCGGGCCCCCAGTATGACGCCGCGGCCGTCGGTCATGGGGAAGGTATACCCGCACACAGCCACCGAATACCCTGCATGCAAGGAGTTCAGGGATGCCAGGCTAACCCGCAGACCGGCCGCCAGGTATGCCATGGCGCCGGGCGTGGCGTTACGCCATGCGGCGTCCACCGCGGCAGCAATTTCTTCATTGTGAGTGGGAACAGAATTGGTTGTTGCTTGGGGGCCGGTGCGGCGGCCGGACCGGTGGTGGTGGATAACATGTAGATAACCACCGTTTTGCGTTATTTTTCGGCTCCCCTTTGCCTCTCGCATGCACACGCAAACGCATGTGTCAGCGGATACGCTGCACCAGGTCGCATGCCCGCAGACTGGGCATGGATTGTCCCTTGATACGTGGCGCCATTGGCTTTTATTGGCTATAATCATAGTGCATACCCCGTTATGGCCGGCCGGTGCGTTGTGGCGCTGGCCGGCCTTTATTACAGTCGAGAAATGTACCGCAGTAAATCTGAACGCCGAATTAAGACTCGGCGCCCGATGCGGGCCGCCGGCAGGGTGCCGCAGGCGATGAGTCTGTCCAGAGTCCGAGTGGCGATCCCCCCGAGAATTCTCCGCGCTTGTGTCTTGTCGATTAAGAGTGGTTCCACCGTTGTGTCTGTAGTTGTTGGCATGTAGGGTTCCTTATGTAACTGCCGGGGCCGCAACAGGCGGCTCCGGTACAGGAAAGACGCGAAGGGGGTAATCGTGTTGGGGTTTGTCGTCGGGAGTGGCTAGAAGTAGGCAGAAGTGGGTAGGTTTGGCGTGTTTGCGGGGACCGACACTGGGTCAAGCATGTCAAGCATAGGTGTTTTTCAATGCTTGACATCTAAACAGGCGTGTTTGTTGGGAAAAACAACGTTTTTTAGCACACGTCAAGCATGTCAAGCATTGCGTCGCCGCTTTGTTGGGATGCGTGGCGCCAAGGCGTAGGTCAAGTATGTCAAGCATAGGTGTTTTTCAATGCTTGACCCTAAAACATGCATTTTCATTGAGAAAAAACAACGTTTTTTAGCACACGTCAAGCATGTCAAGCATTGCGTCGCCGGTTTGTTGGAAAACATGGGTGGCGACTACTAGGTCAGCCTCTTTCGGTGTTCTTCGGGCAACCCGTCCAAAGAAACGGTCCAGGTCTGCCCCGTCATTTTCTGGCAGTCGTGGTTTTTACAGAAGGATATGGCCTTCTTTTCGGTTAGTTTTAGGCGTCGGCCTATCTCCCTTTTCGATAGGGGTAAGGACCGGGCGCCTATTGGTAGTGGCACCAGGGCAGAGGGTTTGGGTTTAAGGGTATCCGTCGGGGCAGAGGGTTTGGGTTTAAGGGCATCCGTCGGCGCCGGGGCCAGCAGTTCGATGACCTCGTGAACCATGCGAGTGACCGGCTCCCCGTCGGCCAGGCCGCGGCGTATGGCCTTCTGGGCCAGCATCACGTCGTAATTCGTCATATCGTCGCTGGCAACAATCAAGAATGCCCACTTAGACGCTGGAGCAAGTAAGGGGCAGAAGTCCCATGGTTCCGGGGTGGTAAACATCCCCCCTCCATCTTCGGCCGGTTCTCGGTCGGTTTGTAATGCCGCCAGGCGTCCGGGTATGCGGGGCAGGTCCGCCAACAACGCCTTACGCACTATCTTGGCGGTGCGTAAAGAAAGTAACTCGGCCACCATAACGCAACTGGCGATGGATGGTCGGCAGGGACCGGTTTGCGGGGGACACAGAGCAATAAAGAATGTTGGGGGTGGAAAAAATACGGCCGCCACACTACCGTCGGTGGTGTCTATCATTTTATGACCTTTCTGTTTTGGCCGCCGCACCTGTTTTCCAAGACTGTGCGGCGGCCTTATTTTAGGCCGGAATTATGGCCATAACAAACGGTTTGTTTAGTGAAGAAACAAACCGGTTCTCGTGCCCCAAAACCCAAAATCCTTTCAGCATTAGTTCAGCAGTCTGTTGGGCTAACACAACTTTGTTCAATAGCCATGCGGGTTTGCTCACAGTGGCCGGCGGATTGCAAATCCGCTTGTCGTGGGTTCGAATCCCACTCCGGCCTTTGATAAGTTTCCCTTGAGAATCGACGTTTTCCTGAACATTCCGCGGGTTCCAGCACACTTCTCCTAAATCAGGGGAATCGTTCGATTAGAGGCCCCCATCGGGCGCCATGCCCGGCGCCCCGGCCAACAAATAGCCCAGCGCTACAGCAACTGCCGCGGCTGCATCCTTTTTTTGGGCGGTTGCGCGGTTGGTCGGCCCGGGTTTGCAACTCCGGCCATGCTCCCGCGTTTAGCCATCAGGGAGATTGTGTAGACCGCGACCGGATTCGTGGAAGACCCGGCCACGCTTTGACGGCACAGTCCGAAGTGCCCGTTCGCCAGCCCTGTTTAATCAAGCGAGGTGTCTCATTACGCGCAACAGCCGCCGCGGTTTTACGCTCATCGAACTGCTCGTGGTCATTGGCATTATTGCGCTGCTGATCGGCTTGTTGCTGCCGGCGTTGCAGGCGGCGCAACGCAGCGCGCGGCGAACGGCGTGCGCGGCGCAATTGCGTAACCTAGGCGACTCGTTTGACATGTATTTGCACAGCCAAAACTACGGCGTGTTTCCCGCGTGCCCCCAGGTGCCCACGGTTAATTACTCCGTGCCGTGTCCCGGCGGCATTACGGTGTTTCGTCCGCCGCCGGTGCAGTGCGTCATTGGCGGGCTGCTTCCGCCGAACACCATTCCCACGCCCAATTTCATTCCCCCGGCCCAGGACCGTACCGCGGCTGATTCCTGGCGCTGCCCGGCCGATCTTGCCGGCTTTACCGACGCCTACACCGGCCGTTCCTATGCCTCCTATTTTGCCGGCGAAGGCTCAAGCTATCAATACAACATGAGCCTTGCCGGGGACAAAATCACGGGGTATGTCATTGGCCCGCCCCAGCATCAGATTGATCTTTATTATATTTTGCACCCGGAGGGCATCTGGGTGATGGCCGACATGACCACCTTCCACGGGCCGCCAATGAATCCGAATTCGGCGAACGTGTTGTTCGCGGACTGGCATGTGGGCACAGTGCTGGATATTTCACCGGACGCGGGATCAAAGATTAATTTCTTTCATCATTAATCACAACAAATTTTTGGAGCACAAACATGACATCCCAGGACCAAGCGCACGGCGGGCGGTGGGCGTCCATGAAAAAAACCGTGGGCGAACACAAACGCGGAATTTTATTGGCGGCGCTGATTTTGGCGATCATCGGCGTCTACGGTTTTAGGTTTTTCAAAAGCCGTCCGGCGCAGGCTGGCATATCGCCCCAGGTGGCCGCGGTTTTACAAAAATGGCACGGAAAAATCCCGCAGTTTCCAATGTTTGGTCCCCCTCCCGGCGGCTTCCGCCGCAACTGGCGGACCATGACCCCGGCCCAACGCAGAGCCATGTGGCAGAAGCGCCGCACGCGGATGCAGGCCTTCTTTCTGGCCTTTGCCCATGCCGGCCCGCAAAAACAGGCCGCGATTATCGCCGCCGCCAAGGCGCACTTTAAGAAGATGCGCCACCGTTTCCACGGCCATGGCCATTTCGCCGCCCACATGCCGCAGATGATGGCGAATCATTTGATCGGCGGCGACCCGCAATTTCACGCGGCGATGACCGGATTTTTCATGGGCCTGCGTAACAGCCCTTGAACCTGGCGGCGCTCGAACGAGCGCGGAATGCGGTTACGGCACTCCCCGGCAGCGCTGAAGAGCCGCCCCCCTTTTCACCCAAGCGCCTAAAAAACCGCGCACCCGTCACCTCCCCATCCCACCGGCGCTTTGGGCGCCTCAGCCGCCCCGCTGGGGCTTGGGAAAGGGGGGCACGCCGCCCCGTGTTGAAACACGGGGCTAATATCGCGCTGCCCCATCCGGGGCGGACGAGAATGCATTGGCCATAATGGCCGCCCCCAGTTGACCCACGCCTGAAAATCCCCACGCCCCGTTCCCCCCGTCCGTCTCAGCGCTCTCCGCGCCTCCGCGGTTTGTTTTATGACCTCCCGTGCTTACCACGGAACCGTTTGCGTTTCAGCGTGATCCAGAATCGCGTGCTCCGTGACCGCCGTTAATAATCAATGTCCACCTTGACGCCGCTGGCGGCGTTGGGGAATTTCACGCGCAAAATTCCGCCACTGTAATGCCAGGCCGTTTTGTTATGCGCCCGGCCCGCAACCTCCACGCGCGATGGCCGGCGCGGCATTTTGATGCACACAATCGCCGGCGTGCTCTCCACGCCAATGGCCTTGAACTGCATACGCCGCGCGGTGATGTGTTCCTCCGCGATGCGGCACGCGGCGGCAATGACGCAGGTTTTTCGCGGCAGTGCGTCAATATCTACCAACAAATGCCGCGTCCCGCGGCGGACTTCCACCTTCTTAACCGCCGGCATGCCCGGATCCAGAAGGGAAACGAATCGGCCCTTCACCGCCGCAGCAGGCTGCACGGCCGTTGATGAGGCCGACGGCGGCGAATCAAGCCCGGATGCAATCACATACGGCCCGCGGCGCAATATCAAGGCCGGTGAAGTTTTCCACCGCAGATGCACCGCTGCCGCCGCCTGGCGTACAAATTTGCGCACTGTGTCGGCGCCTGTTTTTTCATAAGTCAACCCGGCGGGGGACAATGGTTCATACAGCACATATCCCTTGCCAACTTTGGTCAGCCCGGTCTTATCCGCCGGCACGCCCAGCAACTCAAACAATTGATCGCGCGGCGTGGCGTAGTGCATGGGCGCCGAGTTCCACCATTCTTGTACTTTATTAAACACGTCTTTGTCGTTGTCCACCATCACCAGGGCGCCGCCGGCCTTTATCCACGCCACCAGCGTGCGATGAAACGCCTCGGTGGGCGGCTTCTGCCCTTCATAAGTTAACATCAGCACCTTGTAAGGGTCCAGATAACCAGGCGATGTGGAATATTCTATTTGCACCGGCTCGGCAGGGATGCCCGACATCAACAGCGGCATCGCCAGGCCGTAGAATGACCCCAGATGGATATCCGCCCCGCCGGGCACGCCGCGTTGGAATAGCATGGTGTCTGACACGAGCACGCCGATGCCGGTGGTTCCGGAGGCTTGCCAGCGCACCTTGTGTGCGGGCTGCTTCATATCGCCCAGGGCGGTGATGGTGGCCTGCAATTCAGTGGCATACGCGGGTGGTATGGTCACTCTTTCGCCGGGATTTTTGGGATTTCCTGACAGGTACTTGCCGCCAAACACGCGTTCGGGCCACGGCATTACTTCATAACGGTAAACATCCGGGTGCAGCAGCGAAGCAGTAACAACATCCTGCCAATTTTTGCGGTAGTCGGCCCAGGTGTGATTTGGATTGTCTGATACCGGGTCGGCCAGAAACCACAATTTGCGGCCGCGACCGGGCCCGCGGACAAAATTCTGGAAGACGCCAAATTCAAAAAACGCCGTTTCAAACGTGCGGGTTTTCAGCCGGCCCTCGTACACATTGGGAATGCGGGCAGTGCCGGTCCACACCTGCGCAATGTACCCATCGCAGGGCACATGAACCAATGAAGATTCCGGGCTGACAATGGCCCAGCTAAAGTAATTTAATAGAGAATGCGTGGCCACATAAAAGGGCATGCGCAAGCGGCGCAGGTTCCGGCCAACTTCTTTCAATAGCCGGCCATACAAAAAATACTTGAGCTTGGACGCTTTATATTGAGCCGCCGGCGAACTGCCCGGCGCCTGCCATTGGTCGTGGTAATGTTCGCGCCATTGGCGTTTGAATCCTTCGCTGTAACCGGCGCTGATCCAAAATTCGGGCTCTTCCAGAAATATCGCGCCCACCATGCCGGTTTTGGCGGCCTTGATTAATACCTCGGAAAGAAATTTGCCATACGCCGGGGTTGGAACAATGTACCCATTTTTAATATTCGGACCGTGCTGAATGGTGTGGCCAACGTTGGTTTTTTGCACGTCTTCGTGGTGCTTCACGCCATCCCAGCGGCCATCAATAAAATCAGCCGGCGTACCCCATGCGGCCGCGGTCATCATGTCCGTGGCATATCCAGCTTTGCGCCACTCGCGCAGCCGGGGTGGCAGGTTGTGCGTGCCATACACCATGACGGATTTAGTATTAACATTCACATGGGGCGACCAGTCGGCGCCGGATTGAAAGGTAAGGCGCGGTTCCTCCTCCAGACGGGAATGCATTCCGCGGCCCGATTTTTGCGTTTCCGCCGCCGCATCCGCCCCGCCGACGGTCAACACCGCCGCAGCAGCAAGCATGCTTTGCATAAACCGCCGGCGCTGGGCGGAAATTGAAATGTTGTCAATGTTCTCAAGCTGCATGGTTTTCTCCTGTAAAAGCATGGGAAGAATCGCCGGCTATAAAGCCCACGGCCTGCCAATGGCATGCTTCGAAGGCAAATCACGCACATTCTACTGCGCGCGGCCCGTGGATGCATTTCTTTTCCCTGGAAGCATGGCGCCGCACAGGCGAAAGAAAAAAGGCTGCGTCGCGCAAGAGGCTGGGGGGCCCTACTGGGCTGACGGGAAGCCTAATCGATATTTCGTCCCATTTTGTTGCGGCCCGGATCATTGTTCGCCCCTTGCCGGGGCTTGCCAAATGCGCGCTGGGCAACCCCCGTTGGAAACGGGGGGCTACATTCTTTTGGCCCCGCCCGGGGCGCGCCCAGCCGCGGCCAAAATCTTATTTTTTTAGCGCGTTATATTAGGTGCCCCAACGTATCTGCGTTCATCCGCGTCATCCGCGGTTTAATTCGTCGTCGTCGTAATAAATATTGCGCGTTCACCTGCGCCTGCGGCTGGACGGGCGCGACCCGCGATCGCGGCTTTATAGGCGAGCGCTGCGCGTCGCCGGGGCGAGCTGTGGATGTCGTCGGTTTTCGCCCCGGCGGGGCCAAAAGGTGGCGCCCGTTAATTGTGCCACTCCTACCGACCCGCGGTATCACACGGATCATTCCCTGCCGCTCCCGCCGTTTGATGTCGGTGGCGCCGACCCGCGACGCCCGCAACTAAACAGAATATCCCCCCGCTCACTTTCCTTCCAGCCAATTGGTTCCCCACGCCAGGGCCACCTTCAGCGGTACGCTTAGTTCCATGGCGTGCTCCATTTCATGGCGAATCATGGCCGCCTGGGCTTCCAGTTGCTCAGCCCGGCATTCAAATACCAGCTCATCATGAATTTGCAGCAGCAGTTCCATGTCCGTTTTCTCGCGGGCCATGCGCCGGTGAATGTTGACCATGGCCAGCTTGATAAGGTCCGCCGCGGAGCCCTGGATCACGGAATTCATCGCCGCCCGCTGGCCAAACTGCCGCACCACTTGATTGGCTGACAAGATATCCGGAATGGCCCGCCGCCGCCCCAGAATGGTGGTCACGCCGCCGGTGGCCATGGCCTGCTTGATGCACTCATGCGAAAACTGTTCGATCTGTGGGAATCGCTTTTTGTAGGAAACAATAAATTCGCCCGCCTCTTTCTTTGGAATTTTTAGCACCTGCGCCAGCCCAAAGCCCGTCTGCCCGTATATAATGCCAAAATTCACGGTCTTGGCAATCCGCCGCATGTCGGGCGTTACCTGGTCCAGCGGCACGTTGTAAATTTCCGCCGCCACCACCTGATGCACGTCGCGGTCGTGTTCAAACGCGGTCAGCAGCGCCGGCTCGCGGCAGTAGTGGGCCAGCACGCGCAGTTCAATTTGTGAATAATCGGCCGTGATCAGCAAGTGGCCGGGCCCGCGGGCCACAAAGGCCCGGCGAATTTCGCGGCCCAGTTCCGTTTTAATCGGAATGTTCTGCAGATTAGGATCGCTGCTGGAAAGCCGCCCCGTCTCGGCAACGGTCTGGTTAAAACTGGCGTGGATGCGGCCGGTGCGTTCATTCACCTGCCGGCCAAGCGCGTCCAGATAGGTATTCTTTAGTTTATTAAGCTGCCGGTATTCCACGATTAAAGCCGGCACGGGGTGCTTGTCGGCCAGGGCGTCAAGCACGGAAATATCGGTGCTGGGGCCGGTCTTGGTTTTCCTGATAACCGGCAGGCCCAGTTGCCTGAACAGCACGTCGGCCAGCTGCCGGGGGGAATCAAAGTTAAAATCCATGCCCGCCGCCGAACGGATGCGCGTGCCCAGGTCCAGCAGGCGGTCGGAAAGCATTTTGCTCATTTCCGCCAGCAAATCCTTGTCAATTTTAATGCCGGCGTATTCCATGTCCGCCAACACCAGCACCAGCGGCATTTCCACTTCAAACAGCAGCTTTTCATGGCCCGCGTCGCGTAGCTTGGGCAGCAGGACTTCGGCCAGGCGGAAGGTCACGTCCGCGTCTTCAGCGGCATAGGTGGCGGCGCGTTCCAGCGGAACATCGGCAAAACTGATTTGTTTGGCGCCTTTGCCGATCAGGTCGGAAATGGGAATCGGTTTTAGTCCCAGGAAATCCACGGAGAGCGCGTCCATGCCGTGGCTCATACGGGAGGAATCCAACACGTAGCTGGCCACCATGGTGTCCAGGTACACGCCGCCCATGGGCAGGCCGGCCAGCCGCAGCACATTAAGATCATATTTTAAGTTCTGGCCGACTTTTTTAATGGAATCATCGGCCAGCAGCGGACCCAGCCGTTCGCGCACGGCGGCAATATCCAGGCATTCGCCCGCGCCTTTCACGGCCACGTAATAAGCCCGCCCGGCCCGCGCCGCCAGCGACAGCCCGCACATCTGCGAACACATGGATCCAAGGCAATCCGTTTCCGTGTCCACGGCCAGCCAGCGGCGTTCATCGGCGGCGATGTCCGCCTGCAATTCGTCCGCCATTTTCGTCAGCAGTTCCGGCGTGTTTACCAGCACGTATTGCCCTTCCACCGGCCGGGCGCCTCCAAACGCGGCGGACGATGTTTCAGTTGCCGCCGGCGCCGAACCCGGCGATGCATTCGGCGCTGCATCCGGCGCCGCAGCTTCGGGAAGATCGCTGACCGCCCCGCCAGCGCCTTCCGCCGGAAGACAGCCCGGCTCGCCACCCGCTGCGCCGCGTGCCGCAGGGGCCGGTTCATCCGCGTCGCCAAACAGCCCGCCCTCGAACAGCGCCCCGGGTCCAATGGGCTTTAGCTGCGCAGCCGCGCCGGTGGCAGCTTTTTTTGATAATGGTGCGGGCGACGCTGCCGAAGCTGGAGCCGAAGCTGGGGCCGGAGCTGGAGCCGCTGGGACCGGGGACCGCGCCGGCGCCGGCAGCCCCGCCGCCTGCCGCCCCGCCGCCTGCAATGCCCCGTGCGCCTGCTCCAGCAAATCCAACATTTTACTGAACCCCAACTCCCGGAAAATCGGCGCCAGCAGCGGCAGACGGTCAAATTGCACGCGGGCCGCGTTGACATTCCATTCCACGGGAATATCGGTCTGCAACGCCACCAACACGCGGGATTTTTCCAAAACATGCAGATTATTACGAAATGCCTCGCCGATCTTTCCGGTTATTTCCCCCGCATGGGCCACCAGATTGTCAAGATTTCCATATTGGTTGATCCATTTCGCGGCGGTTTTTGGCCCCACGCCCGGAATACCCGGAATGTTATCAACGGTGTCCCCCACCAGCGCCTGCACATCCCGCGCCTGCGCGGGCGTGTATCCCTTCTGGGCCAGCAGCCCTTCGGGCGTGAGTTGGGCATTGGTCTGCACTTCCAGCAGTGAAACGCGGTTGTCCAGCAGTTGGTCCAAATCTTTATCACGCGAGCAAATATAAAGCTTCATTGCTGCCATCGTGGCGTCATCCCGCACCCGGCGCACCACGGTGGCAATCACGTCATCGGCCTCGCAACCTTCCGTGCGCAAAATCGGGATGCCCAAAGTGGCCACGATCTGCTCAATGCGCTGGATTTGCACGGGCATGTCGGTGGGCATGGGCTTGCGTTGCGCCTTGTAATTTTCATCAAGCTCGATGCGTTTCTTGCTGCCAGCATCCATGGCCAGGGCCAAATACGCGGGCCGACGCTGCGACAGCAGCCGCAGCAACATTCCCGCGAAACCGAACGTGGCGTTCGTGGGTTCGCCGCTGGGCGCGGTGAGGCCCGAAACCGCGTGGTAGGCGCGGTATATGTGGGCGTGGCCGTCAATTAAATAAATAGCATTTTGATCTTGCATGATCCAAAAATTTTTCAGCCGAACAGGGCCGCGCCACGGGCGGCGCTTTTCCCGCCCGCGCCGCCGCCCTATGATCGGCATTGTGGTTTGTATTTTGTGCCGGGCACACCCATGAATACCGCGTTATCCACGCCGCCGACATCTCCGACCGCCCATTATGATCTGCCGCCGTTGATCGCGATAGTCGGCTGCACCGCCAGCGGAAAATCAGACTTGGCTGAGGCCCTTGCCGTGCGATTCACGCCGGCCGGTCAACCGCCGCCCACGCTCATGGCGGTGGACAGCATGCAGGTGTACCGCGGCATGGACATTGGCTCGGCGAAGCCCAACGCGGAAATTCGCCGTGCTCTGCCGTACGCCATGCTGGACGTTGCCGACCCGTGGGAAAGCTACTCTGCGGCACGTTTTGCCGCGGAGGCTCAGACCATTTTAGACGCCCATGCCCACACCCATACGCACATCGGGGGCCACCGGCGACCAATCATTTTAGTCGCGGGCACGATTCTTTATCTGCGGGCTTTATTGGAAGGCCTCTTTGCCGGCCCATCCGCCGACGCCGCCGTGCGCCAGCGTCTGCAAATGGAAGCCAACGCCCAGGGCTCCGCCGCGTTGCACGCGCGTTTGCACGGCGTTGACCCCGTCGCCGCCGGCCGCATTCACGCCAATGATCTGCGCCGCATCGTTCGCGCGTTGGAAGTTTATGAATTAACCGGCCAGCCGATCAGCGCCCTGCAAACGCAATGGCAAACGGAACATCCCACCATGAAATGCCTGTGCATCGGCATTTCGCGCCCCACTGAATCGCTGAACCGGCGCATCAATGCCCGCGTAAAAACCATGTTGGCCGCCGGCCTTTTAGATGAAGTAAAGCGCCTGCGCGACGCCCCCGGCGGTTTGTCCGTGCAGGCCGCCAGCGGCGTGGGGTATCGGCAGTTGCTGGATCATCTGGCCGGCCGGCTTTCCTTCGAAGAAGCCGTTGAACGCATGAAAATTCAGACGCGCCACCTGGCCAAATTGCAGCGCACGTGGTTGAAACGCTTTCCCAATGTCCGGTACATTGCCGCCGAGGACCAACAAAGCGGCGGTGATTTAATCGGCGCGGCCATGGCGATTTTGGCGGATGCCCCGAACATTTTTTAATGGAGAACATATGGAACTTCGCGAACCCACTTCTTTTTTGACAAAAACATCTGGAACCCGCATCAGGATGGGGGCATTTGCCCTAGGCGCGTGCTGCACGCTGAGCATCGCCGGCTGTTCCCATGCAATCACGCCCAACTTAAAAGAAAATCGGGCCATGGTGGCCCGAACCAAAGGCCATCGGCATCAAATCTATTTTCAGGGGCTGGTGTTTCATTACGTGCCATTGCAGCATGTGATGGCATTTATCATGGGTTCCAGCGTGCAAAACTTAAATCAGGTCACCACGGTGTTTAATAAACGCACGAAATTTTACATTGACAATAAGCCCGCGCTGCCCAGCGCCGTGCGCCAGTACATGCCCGCGCAGGTGCTGGGCCGTCGCGTGCGCATCGCCGGCGGACGCCATAAGTTAATCCTGGAAGTGGTCCGGTTTTCGTCGAAAATTTCCGGCCACGCGCCGCATTAAATAACTCACAATGGCGG
>JAJZCU010000014.1 GCA_021828935.1 Planctomycetota bacterium
GGTAGAGCGCGTCCTTGGTAAGGACGAGGTCATCGGTTCAAGTCCGATCAGTAGCTTTGAATGTCCCTGCCTCAGCGCCAACCTTGCTCAACGCGGCGCGCCCATAAGGCGGCCGCGCCATGCAGTCCGATGAACCGCGGATGACAAAACGTTTTTGAATTGTGCAGCCGTTGCACAATGCGATATTAGGAAATTCCCGATACCTGTTGATAGAGGAGATTGTTCACCATGGCCAAGGGAGTATTTGAACGGAAGAAACCGCACGTGAACGTGGGCACCATTGGTCACATTGACCATGGCAAGACCACGCTCACCGCCGCCCTGACCACCGTGCTGGCCCAACAGGGTCTGGCCACGGCTGTGGCCTACGACACCGTCGCCAAGGCCTCTGAAAAGCAGGGCCGCCGCGACCCCAGCAAAATTGTCACCATCGCCGTGTCCCATGTGGAATATGAATCCAAGGCCCGGCACTACGCCCACATTGACTGCCCCGGCCATGCCGACTTCGTGAAGAACATGATCACCGGCGCCGCTCAGATGGATGGCGCCATTTTGGTGGTGTCCGCCGCCGACGGCCCCATGCCCCAGACCCGCGAACATGTGCTTCTGGCCCGGCAGGTAAACGTTCCCCGCATCGTGGTCTTCCTGAACAAGGTTGACCTGGTGGACGATCCAGAACTCCTGGAACTGGTGGAACTGGAAATCCGCGAACTGTTGAACAAATACAAGTTCCCCGGTGACGAGATTCCGATCATCCGCGGCGCTGCCGTCACCGCCCTGAAGAACCCGACAGACGCCAAGGCCATCGAGCCCATCATGAAGCTCGTGCAGGCGCTCGATGATTACATTCCGGAACCCGTCCGTGAGATCGACAAGCCGTTCCTCATGCCCGTGGAAGACGTGTTTTCCATCAAGGGCCGCGGCACGGTGGGCACCGGTCGCGTGGAACGTGGCTGCGTGAAGGTTGGCGAAGAAGTGGAGATCGTCGGCTTGCACAAAGAGTCCAAAAAGACCATTGTCACGGGCGTGGAAATGTTCCAGAAAACGCTGGATCAGGCCATTCCCGGCGACAACGTTGGACTGCTTCTGCGCGGCGTTGAAAAAGAACAATTGGAACGTGGACAGGTGCTGGCGAAGCCCGGCTCCATCACGCCCCACACCAAGTTCGAGGCCGAAATTTACGTGCTGACCAAAGAAGAAGGCGGCCGCCACACGGCGTTCTTCAAAGGTTATCGCCCGCAGTTTTACTTCCGCACCACCGACGTCACCGGCACGCTGGACCTTCCGTCGGGCACCGAGATGGTGATGCCCGGCGACAACGTGAAGATTAACGTGGACTTGGGTGAATCGCCCATCGCCATGGAACAGGGCGTGCGTTTCGCCATTCGCGAAGGCGGTCGTACCGTCGGCGCGGGTGTCGTGACAAAGATCATCGCTTAAGTTTGGCTCCGCGGCCAAGCCGGCCACGCAGCCTAAATCATGGTTTTTCAGCAAGCCGCACTTTGCTCCCCGCACAGTGCGGCTTTGCCTTACCTTTGGAGAATTGCAATGGCACGCGAATGGGTGTGGCTGCAATGCACCGAGACGCAGGACCTCAACTACCGTATCACCATTAACCCCAAAGAATTTGATACGAAGAAGATGGTCAGCAAATTCTGCCCCCGGCTGCGCAAGCACACCGATCATAAAATCAAGAAGGGTAAGTAAGCGCCCTTCCAGGAGCGTGTTTGGCCGCCCGTGACCGGGGTTCAGCCGTTTGATAACACGCTGCAAAAAGGTCTTGGTCAACGCGGCGTAACCTCGTATAATTGAACCGCCGCTTGCCATACGACAGTAGCTCAATTGGCAGAGCACCGGTCTCCAAAACCGGGGGTTGCAGGTTCAACTCCTGCCTGTCGTGTTAGGGTTTGGGCCAAAAGACGTGGCGGCAGAATTTTTTGCCATGGCGTGAGGCTTTGCCGCGCGCTGCCCGCGCGGCGGACGCTGCCGGCCCAGTGGCGTGCTATAAGTTGAGAACTTTTTCGGAGAGCCGATGGCGGCGTTTGAAATTTACAAGAAGGGCCAGGGCAAGTATGTGCGTATTGGCACGCTGCTGGGCGCAGCGCTGTTGCTGGGTTTGGGCATCGAATGGCTGGTTACGCAGGTCATGGTCACCACGTCGGTATATATCAAGGCGCCCGTCGCATTGGCGGTGCTGGTTTTGGGCGCCTGGCTGACCAGTATTGCTGTAAACAAACCAAAATACGCCGATTTCATGATTTCCACCGAAAGCGAAATGAAAAAGGTCATCTGGCCCACCAAGGCGGAAATTATTAATTCCACCCGGCTGGTGATCGTCATGACCCTGCTGCTGGCGCTGATGCTGTTCGTGGTGGATCTGGGTTTCCTCAAGTTTTTTGAGGCCATCCATATTCTTCCGCACGCCCACCACCACTTGCACGGCCATCATTAATTTGTTGTTATCCTTGCGGGCGTCAAGCCCGCGGGGCCCGGCGGCTGAAACCGCCGAGGTTCATGGTCTGGATCCTTATTCTTCTGCAAACGGGTTTGCTTCTATGCCCACCACAACTGAAAAACAATGGTACGTCCTTCGCGTGGCCTCCAACCGCGAAGACCAGGTGCGTCAGGCCCTGGAAAACAAGGTCAAAATCGAAAATCTCACCGAGATGATTGGCCGCATCGTGGTGCCCACGGAAAAAATCAAACGCGTCAAAGCCGGGCAAGCCAAAGTTGCTGACCGCAAACGGTATCCTGGTTATGTGTTCGTGGAAATGGACATGAACTCGGACGGCACCATTCCCGAACGTGCGTATTACATGTTCAAAGAAACGCAGGGTGTCGGTGATTTTCTCGGTGAACGCAACAAGCCGCAGGCCATGGCCGCCAAGGAAGTTGGCGAAATGCTGGCGGAGTTGGAAAAGCCCGGCAACGACCCGAGCGTGAAGGTGGAATTCAAGAAGGACGATGCGGTCAAGGTTCGCGAAGGCCCGTTCGAAAGCTTCGAGGGCACGGTGGACGAAATTTTCCCCGACAAGGGCATGGTCCGCGTGATCGTGACCATCTTTGGCCGCGCCACCCCGCTGGAACTGGAATACTGGCAGTTGGAAAAGGCCGAAGCGTAAAGAGAAATGGGCCTTTTTTGTGATGCAGGCATCCTGCTTCTGTGGCGCTGGCAGCCCGCCTGCCGACGCCGAATGGGGGAAGGACGTTTGGTTCCGGGTTCAGTATCTGAACACAAAAGCTCATGGCATTCTGGACCTCGAGGGGCAAACCGCCGTACAATTTAGTATAAACTTGGAGAAGCACCGGACTGCCCATGCGTATGCAGATTTCCATTACCCGCGCCAACGCTTCCATCAACGCTATTCGAAATTGGCCGCGCTGGCTGCAGGCCCTGCTCGGCGCCATCGTCATTCTTCCGCTGGCCGTGCTCGGGGTGGCGCTGCTGGCCTTGGCGCTGGTTTGCGGAATCGTGTTCGGCGCCGCGATGCTGGTGTTCGTGCTGGCCCGGCAAACGATTCGCCGACTTTCCGGGGCGCTGCCCGGCGCCACCAGCGACGAACGCTGGCAGGACGCCCAACGCGAAAATGTGCGCCTGGTGGTTCGCCCCCACGGCGAAATCCTGTAAATCTGATCGTTGGTCAATGATTATCAGATCGTCGGATCGTCGGATCGCCGGGTCATTGATCATTGACCGCCGATATTGTATACTTTCCAATCTGCGCCCAACGGCGCCGATTTTCAGGCGTTTGGCCTGCAATGATGTTTTTATTACCAATTAGGGAACAACCATGGCCAAAGCCAAGGAAATCGTCAAAAAGTTCAAGATGCAGGCCCCCGGCGGAACCGCCACCCCCGCCCCGCCCATTGGCCCCGCTTTGGGCGCCAACGGCGTAAACCCCGGCCAGTTCATCCAACGCTTTAATGCCGCCACCGCCGCCCTTAAAGGCAAGGTTGTCGGCGTGGAAGTCACCGTTTATAGCGACCGCACGTTTGATTTCCTGGTAAAAACCCCGCCGGCTTCCGTCATGATTAAAGACATCATTGGCGCGGAAAAAGGCAGCGGCGAGCCCAACAAAAGCAAGATCGGCAAGATCACGCAGGCCCAATTGCACAAGCTGGCCCAGGAAAAACTCGTTGACTTAAACGCCAAAGACGTGGCCGGCGCCGTCAAAGTGCTCGCCGGTACGGCCCGTTCCATGGGCGTTGACGTCATCGACTAAAAACGCGGCGCTTGGCGAACGACGACGGGCGGTTGACGATCAGCCGCCGGTGGATATTCACGCTTCAATGTGGTTATGCAGTTAGCATTTTCTACCAACGCCTTCAAACGCTGTTCGTTGGAACAGGCCGTGGAAACCATTGGCGCCATCGGCTACGCTGGCGTGGAAATCATGGCTGACGTGCCGCACGCCTACCCGCCCCACATGCCCGGCGAACGCGTTGCCGCCCTGCATGAATTATTAACCAAATCAAGGCTCGCCGTTTCCAATGTCAACGCCTTCACCCTGTTTGCGGTGGGCGATACGTACCACCCCACATGGCTGGAAAATGATCCCGCCCAGCGGCGCATCCGCATCGATCACACCCGCAACTGCATCCCCCTGGCCGCGGCAATTGGCGCCAAAACCATTTCGCTGCAACCCGGCGGACCGCTGGAAGGCCCCCGTGCCGATGCGCTAAAACTTTATGCCGACGGCCTGCGCGAACTTCTGCCCGCCGCCCAAAAGGCCAACATCACGCTGATGGTGGAACCCGAACCGGGCCTGCTCATTGAGCACAGTTATGAATGTATCGAATTTCTTAACCAGGTTTCCCATCCCAATCTCAAAATGAACTGCGACCTTGGCCACTTTTACTGCGTGAATGAAGACCCCGCCGCCGTGCTGCGCCAGTGCGCCCCGTACATCGCCCATGTGCATCTGGAAGACATCCGCGAAAATCGCGTCCATCAGCACCTGCAACCCGGCCTGGGGGCCATGGACTTCCCCGCCATCTTCGCGGCATTAAATGACATCCATTACGCTGGCTGGGTCACCGTGGAACTTTATCCCTACGAAAGCACGGCCGAACAAGTCGCCCAGGCGGCGTTCTCATATCTGCAGCCGTTTATGAAGTAAGCCCGGGCTTTAAAAGGCGCCACGGCTGCGGCTATATAGCCGCCGGCTTTCGGTTCCAAGGGAACGCAGGGCCAGGCGGACATGGTTGTGTTGGGCCTGCCAGCGACCCTGCCCGCTTCACCGAACCGCGGCGCGGTTCCTCAACCGCGCGGCGACGAATGGCCCTACCAGCAGCAGCGACGCCAGATACCCTCCGCCGATACCGGCAATGAGCATCAGTCCGATCCAGCGCAGCATGGGGTGGGTAGCCAGCAGCATGGCGCCCGTGCCAAGCAGTGTGGTTCCGGCACACATGGCCGTGGCGGCGGTGCGCGTGCGCAGCGCGCCCGGCGGCGCCCGCCATGCGGGATCTGTTGCGGCATAAATTCCGTAATCAATGGCCACGCCCAGCGTGAACAGCACGGGCACAACCGCCAGAATGTTCAGGCCGCCGTCCAACTGTGCCGCGCCGAAAAGCCACGCCAGCCCTGCAACCAGCGAGATGCCCGCCGCCATCACCAACCATATCTTACGAAAATATAAGAACAACGGAACGGCGATCAGCAGCACCACCAGCGGCATTAAATGGCGAAATTGCTCACGGGCGTGGGCAGTGGCGGCCGCCAGGAGTAATGCGCCGGAAAGGATGTGAACCCCCGGCGCGGCGGCGCGCACCTGTTTGACCCACGCGGGCGGGCGGCCCATTTGCGCACGGGGCAGGGTGATGGATGCGGCAATGGAAAAATGTCCGTTGGCGTCACGAACTTCGCCCGGGAATAACGCCGCCGGAGAATCGCGCAGCCGCAGGCTGTCGGGCGGAATGTGCGGATGGGCCAAGGCGGCCACCGTGGGATTCCAGGCGCCGGCATGCAGGCCGTTGGCGCGCGCCAGGCGCGTGAAATTATGCCGCAGGCGGCGCAGCACTTTTTGATTAAATAATGTATGCCATGCCGCCATGCGTTTTTGCGCCACGGCATCGTCGGGCAGCAACGCCGCGGGAGAACTAAAGCCCGCAATTTTCTTTTCACGGGCCAGGGTGCGCATCGTTTTGGTCAACCCGGCAAGCCGGGCCAGGGCGGCGCTGGCCGTTGGCGCCGTCACCAGCAGCCCGGCCCGCCGGCGCAGGTCGCCCCAGGTATGAAAAAACTTTTTCTGCTGCGTTTTGAGACTCTGCCGGGAGCCATCAAAGGACGACAACCGCCGATTAAAATTTAGCGACACGCCGTATAAACCCAGCGCCAAGGTGGCTGCGATGAACACCCATGCCGCCGCAAATCGCGCCCGGCAGGGCAACGCAGCCCTGTGCTCTGGCGCCCCGCCCGGCGTGCGACGGGCGCGGACCACGGCCGGGCCCAGGAACACCGGCAGCACCGCAAACGTAACGACATATATTCCGACGGTTGCTGCAGCGATAAACAACCCCAGCCGCTCCAGGCCCCAAGCGGAAGAAAATGCCAGCGCCCCATAGCCCGTAACACTGGTCGCCACGCTCATGGATATTGGTCCAAATACCCGTCGCGCCGCCATGGCGCGATGTTCCGGCCGCCAGCCGCCCGCGTCCTGCAGGCCATTGCACGCCGCAATTAATTGAATGCCATAATCCGTGGTTGACCCCAATAACAGTCCGCTAAAACCCAGCGCCAACAGCGGCAGCGTGGCGTGCGCCAACCCGGCAAGGCCCAGGGCCATGCCCAGGCCGATGAACGGCGGGGCGACACATATGACCAATGCGGCGGCGCGCCGAAAATACAGCCACACGGCCAGAAGAATGGCCGCGCTGCCCACCAGGCCGATCATCCCAATATCGCGCTTCATTCGCCGGGCATTTTCTGAATAATTGCGGTACGGCCCGATCCACCACACGCGCACGCCGGGGAATTGGTGGCGCACGCTGTTGAGCACATGATGTACCTCGTGCAGCATGTGCGTGGTGGCCGGCGTGTCGGTCGGCGGGAGGCGCGGCGTGGCCAGCAGCAGGCAGTGGCGCCCGTGGCCATTAAATATCATACTATGAATTAAACGCGCCTCGGGAAATGGATTAATGGATTCAAAGCGTTTGGCCAAAAGGCCGGCAACGTCGAGGGGATCATGGACCAGCCGGGCCATTTCTATTTGGCCATCGGGCGCGGCGAGGCGGGCCACGGCCTGCGCAAAGCGGCGGCGCAGCCAAGCCAGGCGCATGCGACGCCGCAAAACCGCGCGCTGGCGCCCCGTGACCAAAATTGGCGCCTGAGCATACAGCGCCGCCACGGCCTGTTCCCGGCGCCCCAGAGCAAGATGCGTGAATACCTGTTGAAACCCGCCGGTTGCCCGAAGTTTCTTACCAAGCACGCGCGCTGCGGCGCGTAGAGTGCGTTGCCTCCGCCGCGCCCCGGCAGCGCCATTTCGGGGGCCGCCCGGCGCGGCCTTGAAGTGCAAATCAAAGCGCAGCGCGCTGGTGGCGGATGCATGGTTGGCGGAGGCGCGAATATCGCGCACCATGGCGCTCTTGGCTGAGAAGAAACGCAAAACGTCGGGATTCCAACGGATGCGGGCCGATGCGGCGCCCAGCGCCGCGCCGATTGCTATTAAAATCGCAATAAACCAACCACGCCGCACCGCCCAGAATTCGATCCAGCGATGCATGGCGCGCCAGAAGGCGCCATCCTTTGGGCCATGCGCCAAATTCTCCGCCGAAGCGGCTGGCCGCGGCGCCGATGGTACAGGACGTTCCGCCATGGCCAGACGTCCCTATGTGTGGCGTGGAAAAAACAGCGCATGGGCCAGCGGCACGTTCTTCCGCACATGAAAGAACCAATACCGTGTCACATCTCCGCCCGCCGTGCGAATGGAAGCGAATAACAGTACGTGCGTTCGCGCCTGAAAGCCCAGGCGCATGCGGCGCAGCACCCTGGCCACGGCGCGGTCCGATGGCCTAAGCAGAAACATTTCCAGCGGCCGGCGATGGGCCGCCGATATGCCCTTAAACAATGCAGCTCGCGGCGGCGCCGGCGGCTTGATGCGAAACACTTGCACGCGGTAATTGCGGGTGAAGGCCGCGGTTTTTCCCAGGGAAAGCGCGCCAAGTTGGCGCATAATTTCCCGCAGCCCCGGCCGACGCTTCACCTGCATGCCATGCCAGCGCCGCTGGCCCTGCGCCCGGGCCAATACGCGATTGCCGCGCAGGATAAACTCTGAACGATACGGCCGCAGCGTGCTTAACCGCACGCGGCCGGGGCGCTCCAATGCCACATACCCCGCGCTGTCGAACGGCTTCTTCAACACGGCCAGCTTTTTTTCACAGACAAATTCCGCCCGCAGGGTGCGCACGGCCCTGCCGGCCGCCACGATGCGGCGCAACGCGGCGCGGGGATGCGGCAAGGGCTTCAACGCAGCGCAACCAATGATCAGCAAAGCAAACGCCACGCGGAAAGCTCCGCGGCGATTTATCGGGCGCGCCCCCCGCGGCCCTGGCGCACCGGCGATCCCAGGGGACGCGCCGGGTTTTGGCGATACGTCCGGCACGGTCACAATCCCCCCTCGTGATAGCGCGCAATGCCTTCACGCAAGGCGTATCGCGGCTGGTAACTAAGATGATTCCGCGCTTCGGTGATGTCCGCCTCGGTGTGGTTTTGAAAGAAACTGTAAGGATTGTCAATGTATTCCGGCGTCAGCTTCGTGCCCAGAACATCATTCAAGCCCGCGATGACATCGTTGAATGAAGCGCTGCCGCCGCTGCCGATGTTAAAAATGCCGGTGGTCCGGGTTTCCAGCGCCCGCAGATTTGCGGTGATCACGTCGTCAATGTAGACAAAATCCCGCCGCTGCTGACCGGCCTTAAAGATGCGGGGCTTTTGGCCGGCCTTCATTTGCTGCGCCAATTGTCGAATCATTGAGGCGAACTTCCCTTTGTGATTCTCGCCGGGGCCGTACACATTAAAATAGCGCAGCCCCGCAATCGGCAGGCCGCTGGCCTTGTGCCAGCGCGCGGCCAAACGTTCCATGGCCAACTTGGAATATCCGTAGACATTGAGCGGATCGGCTTCGTCGGTCTCCTTCATGGGCGCGGGGCGGTTGCCGTAAACAGCCGCGGAAGAGGCCCAAACCACGGGGCAGCGCCATTCCCAGGCCCAGCTTAAAATATGACGAAAGGCCTCGACGTTGTTGGTCATCATTTTCCACTGGTCGGTCACCGTGGTGTCGGTGATGGAGGCCTCATGAAAAATGGCCTCATACGGATGGGCCGGGATCGCGGCGCAGTGATTGGTAAGAATATCGCCGGAAAACTTCACAAGATTGCGAAAGTCGCCGGATGAGAAGTCGTCCAATACGCTAACGTCATGGCCGTCGGCGGTCAGGCGTATCGCCAGATTCGACCCAATAAACCCCGCCCCGCCCGTGACCAGAATTCGCATTTTCATTTCCTTGCATATTTTTAACAGGCTTGATGTGCCGTCGGCACGCCTTTTCTTAGTTAAACAGGATAATGCACAACCACCGGCGCGGGCTGCTGCTGCGTCATGCAGTGCAATGCGCCCAGGCCCCAGACCAGGTCGCGGCAATAGACCGGAATGATCGGCCGGTTGGGAAAACATTCCTGCAGTGCCGTTAGAGCCAATGCGTCCTTTCGATCATTAAAGACCGGAACCAGAATGCCGACATTGGCGGCGTAAAAGTTGGCGTAACTTGCGGGCAGCCGCTGGCCGTCAAAAATGACGGGGGCGGGCAGGGGCAACTCCACGATATCAAATGGCTCCCCGTGGCTGTTGCGCATTTTCTTGAGGCGGCGCAAATTTTCCGCCAAGGGCTCATAATTGGCGTCGGCGGCGTCGCGTTCCACGCATGCGGCAATTGTTGTTCTGTTAACAAATCTTGCAGTATCATCCACATGCCCGTGCGTGTCATCGCCGGCAATGCCGCGGTCCAGCCACAAAACTTTTTCGACGCCGAGAAAATCGCGCAAGATAGTTTCAATCGCCGCTTTATTCAGGCCGGGGTTTCGCTGCTGCACTTTAGAAAGCAGACATTCCTCCGTGGTTAATACGCAACCATCGCCGTTGACATCAATGCTGCCGCCTTCAAGAACGAAGGGCCGAGCTGCGGCGCCCGCACGGGGCGCCCACACGTTCCAGGATCGGTTTACGCGACTGGCCATCCATGGCGCAATTTCTCCATCCGCCGCGTGGTTGTCATATTTGGCCCAGCCATTGAAACGAAATACGCTCGCGGCTGTTTCCAATTTCTTGCTTCCGGATTGTGGGTCCATCGGTCGCTGCAGAAAAATGGCCCCTGAATCGCGCAACCATACGCGGTCGGTCGCTTGCTGGTGGAAGCGCACGTTGCTGAAATCCACCGCCACTCGCTCCAAAATCCGCCGGACCTGCCTTTGCGCCGCCGAATTCTGTACCAAAATTTCCACGCGCTCCCGCCGCGAAACCAGCCGCACCACCTCAGCAAACACCCAGGGAATCGGCGCAAATTTTCCGGGCCAGTCGTCCTTGTTATGCGGCCACGCCAGCCACGTCGCCTCATGGGTGGTATACTCCGCGGGCATCGTGAAACCCATCTGACGCGGCCGGCGCGACGGGGGAATGACTTTTGCATCTGCATTGGCGCGGGGTTTCAAATAAATCTCACAGGCATATTAAGAAAAACGTTCGTCCACGGCCTTAGGAGCAGAACCGCTGCGCTAAATGTTGATAGCTGTCTATGCGCCGGTCGCGAAAGAACGGCCAGTTCTGCCGCACCGTTTCCTGCGCCGCCGGGTTTACTTCGGCCACCAATACCCCTTCCTGGTGTTCGTCAACTTCCTGCAGCAGCCGTCCAAATGGATCGCAAATGAAGGAATGCCCAAAAAACTCCAGTCCGCCATCCGCGGCGCCTTCGTGGCCCACGCGATTTGGCGACGCCACATACACGCCGTTGGCAATTGCGTG
Source organism: Planctomycetota bacterium (assembly GCA_021828935.1). Classification (GTDB taxonomy): domain Bacteria; phylum Planctomycetota; class Phycisphaerae; order WQYP01; family WQYP01; genus JAJZCU01. The sequence continues at coordinate 11,015 of JAJZCU010000014.1, forward strand.
CGAACGCTGCATGGTCTGCCACGCCGAAACCTGCGGCGCCCCATATTCCGCCTTTTCCGCCGGATGCCAGCCGATGGCCGTGGGATAAAACAACACGCTGCAGTTCTGCATGGCCGTGAGCCGCGCCGCCTCCGGATACCATTGGTCCCAGCAGATCAACACCCCGATGCGCCCGTGCTTCACGGCAAATACTTTATAGCCCAAATCGCCGGGCGTAAAGTAATATTTCTCATAATAAAGTGGATCATCAGGAATGTGCATCTTGCGGTACAGGCCCGCAAGGCTTCCATCGGCATCCAGCACCGCCGCCGTATTATGATAAATGCCGGCAGCCCGGCGTTCAAACAATGACGCCACCAGCACCACATCAAGTTCTCGCGCCAGCCGGCCCAGCGTTTCGGTGGTTGGCCCGGGAATGCTTTCGGCCAGACTAAACAGTCCAGTATCTTCCCGCTGGCAAAAGTACTGGGAACGGAATAACTCCGGCGTGCATATGACCTGCGCGCCTTGCCGCGCCGCATCGCGAATATGTCCAATAATTTTTTCCATATTCACGGCCGGGTCCGCCGCGCAACGCATCTGGATGATGCCGATCCGGTAAGGGTGTTCTTTCCGCATAACAATTCCTGCACTTTCACCTGCAAGCGTATTGTATCGGACGCTGGTTCGCAACGGTCATCCGGACGTGTAGTGGTCCACGCCCCGCTTAAGTGGCGCTGCCTGCCGGGCGATAGAGACAACGAGGCCGTACAGAATATCCGAGGAACGCAACATGATTCGCCATCACAACCAGCGACGCGGTTTTACGCTCATGGAAATCCTGATTGTGGTGATTATTCTGGGCATCCTCGCCGCCATTGTCATTCCGCAGTTTACCAACGCCAGCGCCACCGCCCGCGACGTGAACATCAGCAATCAATTGCACACTGTGCGGGGTCAGTTGGAACTCTTTACCAGTGAACACAATGACATTTCTCCGCAAATAACCAGCGGCTTGTGGACCATCATGCTTACCGGCAGTTCCACCGACGATACGAACACGCTGACGCCAACCGGCAACGCCTGGGGCCCCTACCTGCAGGCCGCGCCTTATAATCCGCTGGCGCAAAGCTCCAGCGTCACCAACGCCCCCGCCGCCGGCTACGGCTGGTGGTATCAGGCCAATGCCCGCGGCGATTTTACCTTCCGGGCGCTGGACAGCACGGGGTCGGTATTAAGCTATTAACGCATGGGGCGCGGCGTTGCCGCTCATGGCGTGGTCTGGCAATCCCCACCGCGGTCGGAGCGCCACTCCAGCCGCCCCGGGGGCCGGAAGGGCTGGCCCAGTCCGTGGGCCGACGCTCACCCCGGCGCCGGCCGCGCGAAGCTGCTGATGCCGGGCTTGAACACCACCTTGTCTTCCACCACCACCAATTCTTCATTCAAAAAGAATTTTACCGCGCGGGCCAGCGTCTGCGCTTCAAGCTCCAGCCCCCGGCGGCGCACGGCCTCGGCGGTATCCGATCCAACGTTGATATGAAATACGTCCTGCAGAATAATGGGTCCCTGGTCGAGGTGTTCGGTGACAAAGTGCGCGGTGCAGCCGGTGACGCGCACGCCGCTTTCAAAGGCCTGCCGGTACGGATTGGCGCCGGGAAAGTGCGGCAACAGCGATGGGTGAATGTTGATAATCTTGGAGCGGAACGCCCGCACAATCTCCGGGGAAAGCACCTGCATGTACCGGGCGAGCACCACCACATCGGGCGCGGCTTTTTTTAGTTCATCCAGCAGCCACGCCATGTGGGCTGATTTGTCCGCCGCATCGGGCCCGCTGGGGCGCCACTGAAACGGCAGCCCCGCCGCCTGCGCCAGCGGCTCAATCACTGGGTGGTTGGCCAATACCACCGCGATTTCTCCATTTATTTCAGCGGATTGCGCCTGTTCAACCAGCGTTTGAAAGCAGTGCGTTTCTTTACTAACCAATAGCGCGATGCGCCGCCGCCGCTGGGCCCGCTGCAACGCCACGCGCACTTCCATGTTCATCCCGCGGCCCATTTCCAACAGGCCGGTGATCAGCGTATCCAGCGTGTCGGCCATGTCGCGCAAATCCACCAGCATGTCCATCACGAACACGCCTGCACCACGCGCTGCTC
>JAJZCU010000409.1 GCA_021828935.1 Planctomycetota bacterium
TTTCATTTTGTAACGCTGTCGACGCCCTGCGGCGGCCCAACCGTGTTCGAATGCAAGGGCCAGTTGAACCGCGGATGACGCGGATGAACGCGGATACGCCGGGGAAGGCAGGCACAAAAGTTTGCGGTTTGGGCCTTTGCGGTACGACCTTTGCACGCAACGACGAAAAGAAATGAGTTCTGTCCGCGTCCGCCTAAAAGGGTTGCCACAATGTCTGAAACTGTCAGCGATTTTATTATCAAACGACTGCGCCAATGGGGCGTTGACCGCATCTATGGTTATCCCGGCGACGGCATCAATGGCCTCATGGCGGCCTTGGGAAAAGCCAAAAATCATCCCCGCTTCATTCAGGCCCGGCATGAGGAACTTGCCGCGTTCATGGCCTGCGCCCACGCGAAATTCACCGGTGAAGTGGGCGTGTGCATGGCCACATCCGGCCCTGGGGCGATTCATTTATTGAACGGTCTTTACGACGCCAAGATGGACCATCAGCCCGTTGTGGCCATTGTTGGCCAAGCCGCGCGCAGCGTCATCGGCAGCCATTTCCAACAGGAAGTTGATTTGGTTAGCCTCTTCAAAGATGTCGCATCAGAATATGTGTATCAGGCCGCCAGCCCGTCGGGCGTGCGCCACATGATCGACCGCGCCATCCGCATTGCCATTGATCAACGCAGCGTGACCTGCGTGGTCATTCCGAAGGATTTACAGGAAGCCAAAGCGGTGCCCGTGCCGCCGCACATCCATGATTCGGTACATTCAGGCATCGGCATTTGCATCCCGCGCATTGTGCCGCAGTTAAAAGACCTGCAGCGCGCCGCCGCCGTGATTAATGCCGGTAAAAAAGTCGCCGTCCTGGTGGGCGCCGGCGCTCTGGGCTGTGCCGATGAGTTAGTGACGCTGGCCGACAAAATTGGCTGTGGCGTTGCCAAATCATGGCTGGGCAAGGCGGTGCTGGCCGACGATCTGCCCTTTGTCACCGGCCACATTGGCCTGTTAGGCAGCAAGCCCAGCTACGACATGATGATGGAATGCGACACTCTACTGGTGATCGGCTCAGCCTTTCCCTACGCCGAATTTTATCCCAAAGAAGGGCAGGCCCGCGGCGTGCAGATAGATATTGATGGCCGCATGTTGGGTCTGCGTTACCCCATGGAGGTCAATCTCAAGGGGGATTCCAAGGAAACCCTGCGCGCCCTGCTGCCCCTGCTGCACCGCAAAACCGACCGGAGTTGGCGCAACATGCTGGAGGAAGAAATTGCCCAATGGTGGCGCATCATTGAAAAGCAGGCCATGCGCGGCGCCAACCCCATCAACCCCGAACGCGTTTTCTGGGAACTTTCTCCACGTCTGCCCGACCGCTGCATTCTCTCCGCCGATTCGGGCACCGCCGCCAACTGGTACGCCCGAGACGTTAAAATACGCCGCGGCATGATGGCGTCGGGCTCCGGGAATCTGGCCACCATGGGCCCCGCCGTTCCCTATGCCGTGGGCGCAAAATTCTGCTTCCCCGACCGCGTGGCCATTGCCCTAACCGGCGACGGCGCCATGCAGATGAACGGCATTAACTCCGTTGTCACAGTGTCCAAATATTGGAAGGAATGGAGCGATCCGCGTTGGATCACATTGGTATTAAACAATGAAGACTTAAACCAGGTCACCTGGGAACAGCGCATCATGAGCGGCTCGCCCAAGTTCGAGGCTTCGCAGGATATACCGCCGTTTCCGTATGCCCGCTTCGCCGAATCCCTGGGACTGAAAGGCATCCGGGTGGACGACCCGGAAAAAATCGGCCGCGCCTGGGATGAGGCCCTCTCCGCGGATCGCCCCTGCGTGCTGGACGTAGTCACCGATCCGGATGTGCCCACCCTGCCGCCGCACATTTCGCTCAAGCAGGCGCACATGTTCACCAAAACCATTCTGGAAGGCGACCCCGATGAAGTGGGCATTATTACGCAATCGGCGAAACAAATGGTGGACGCATTTTTAACGCGGTAGCGCGGATCGGCGCCGGGGCCGCGTCCGGACGCACGCCCGCGGCGCACGACGAATTTCAAGGATTGATATTTTTTCCACAAGGATACTGTCATGGCGAACCAGCTTACTGAGATGAAACAAGCCATCGAAGGCCCGCGGCTGCGGCGACTGCATCACCAGCACGAGCAGGCCAAGGGGCAGGGCGCGCAGGTGGACGCCGCAGCCCTGGCGGCGGAATTGCGCAAAGTCATCATTGGCGAAGTGCGGTTCGCCACGGAAGACCGCGCCCTATACGCCACCGACGGCTCGAATTATCGGCAAGTGCCCATTGGCGTGGTGATTCCCCGTGAAATTTCCGATGTGGTGGCCACCGTGGAGCTGTGCCGCAAATACAAGGCGCCGCTGTTTTCCCGCGGCGGCGGCACCAGCCTGGCCGGTCAATGTTGCAATGTTGCGGTCTGTATGGATTTTTCCAAGTATCTCAATCGCATCAAAAGCATCGACGCCGCCACCAAAACCGCCGTCGTACAGCCCGGCGTGGTGCTCGACAGCCTGCGCCATGAAGCGGTGAAACAGTGCCAACTGACCTTCGGCCCGGACCCGGAAACGCACGACCACTGCTGCATGGGGGGAATGCTGGGCAACAATTCCTGCGGCGTACATTCGCTGCTGGCCCGCAATGATAACCGCGGACTGCGCGTGTCTGACAACACCGAAGAATTGGAAATACTCACATATGACGGCCTGCGCATGCGCGTCGGACCAACTTCACCTGATGAATTGGAGAACATCATCCGGGCCGGCGGCCGGCGCGGTGAAATTTATAAACAACTCAAGGCTCTGCGCGACAAATATGCCGACCAAATCCGCGCCCGCTTTCCGAAACTTGGCCGCCGCGTCAGCGGATACAATCTGGACGAGCTTCTGCCAGAAAACAATTTCAACGTGGCCCGGGCACCCAGGCCGTG
>JAJZCU010000410.1 GCA_021828935.1 Planctomycetota bacterium
AGGTGGCGCTGGACCACTATGATCATGCCGATGTTAAAAAACAGATGCGCATCTACGCCGAACGGCGCGACGCGTTGTACAACGGTTTAACAGAAATCGGCTGGAAATTTCGCAAGCCTGAGGCGGGCTTTTTCTGCTGGGTGAACACGCCCGGTGGCCGGCCCAGCATGGAAGTTTGCGCCCAGTTGCTCAACGAAGCCCATGTTGTCACCGTGCCGGGCGCGGGTTTTGGTCCGGCCGGCGAAGGCTATTTGCGCACGGCGCTCACGGTGGATGTGGCCCGCATTCGCGAAGCTGTGCGGCGAATTTCGGCGCTTCAGAAATAAAACCCGAAATAAACTCAGAAATACATCATGGAACAAGCCACTCCACAACTTCCGCCCGCCGAACACGCCCAGCAGGTGCGCATCTTTGTGATCGCGGCTCTGGTGGCCGCCGGAATTTTAATGATTATTCTGGCCTTTCAGGCCCGCGCGCGGCAGGCCGAAAAAATCCGCACGCACAGCACCAGTCAGGTGAACGATTTTGACCGCTGGATGACCATGGTGCCGCAATTTCTGCACCAGCATGTCAATTACGTCAGCGATAGCTTTCCCACAGCGCCGGTTACTTTAATGATCTTCGCGCCGTTCACCACGGTGTCGCCCCCCGCCGCGCAGTTTTTCTGGGCGTGCTGCAAGTACTTTTTTGTAATTGTTATTTTTGCCGCCTGCTGGCGAATGACCAAAAATGCCGGCGTGACGCTTTCCGTAACCGCCCTGTTGCTTATTTTGGCGGTGTGGATTTGGCCGGTGATTATTGACGTGCAGGAAGGGCAGACCAATCTGCTGATGCTGTTGCCGCTGACCACGGGGCTGCTGGTGGCGCAGATGGAAGACCGCTGGTACAGCCCCTGGCTGGGCGGCCTGTTGGTCTCCCTGGCTATTTGCATTAAAGTAACCCCGCTTATTTTTCTGGTTTATTTTCTCTACCGGCGACGGTGGCGCCTGTCCCTGGCCATTGTGCTGGGCATTGCCTGCTGGCTGTTTATCGTCCCCGCATTGGCCTTTGGCTGGGGGCAGAACATGCTGTGGCTGCGCCAGTGGACCAACATCATGATCGTGCCATATCTGAAGCGCGGCCACATTGTTTATTTTGTTGGGCAATCGGTCCCCAGCTACCTGGGGCGGCTTTTACGCCATGTGCCGGCGTTTCACTGGCATGATGGCGCCCGCGTTACGCCGGTTTACATTAATATTGTAAATTTACCGGGTCCGGTGGTGGATGTGCTCACGCGCGTCGTGTTGGGCGCCATCGCCCTGGCCGGCGCATGGTGGATGCGCCACAAGCTGCCCACGCTGCGCTCGCGGCGCTATCTGTTGGAAATCGGGTGTGTGGCGGCTTTCATGCTGTGGGCCTCCGAACGCACCTGGGTGCCCCATTACGTTACCCTGGGCATCACGCTGTTCGCCACGGCCATGGTCTTTTCAGACCCGGAAGAACCGTTTGAATCGCAGCGCCGCGCCATGGTGGCGCTGATCGCGGCGGCGGTACTAATGTTTTTCACCAGTGACGTTGCCAAGATATTCGGCCCCAACGGCGGGCAAATCATGCGCACGGTGGGCGTTTCGCTGTGGGCGGGCGTGTTGCTGGTGGTGGCCAATGTCCGGTCCCGGGCGGGCGGCAATACAACAATGATCCCGCCGGCGCCTGCAACCACGGCAGAGGCCGCCGCATCATGAACGCCGGCGTTAAATCCACCGAAAATTGCATCATCGCGCTGGGCGCCAATTTAGGCCATCCAGTCGACACGCTTAACCGCGCCTTGGCCATGCTCAATTCCCTGCCCGAAACCCGGTCGATCGCAAAATCATCATTGTATCGCACGCAACCTGTCGGCGGCCCCGCGGATCAGCCGGACTATTGCAATGCCGTGGCCACGCTGCAAACCGCGTTGTCGCCGCATCGCTTGCTGGAACATCTGCTGGAAATTGAACGCCACTTCGGCCGCGACCGCTCGCGCGAACATCGCTTCGGCGCCCGGACGCTGGATTTGGATATTTTGTTATTTGGCGAAGTAATTATGCATCAACCGGACCTGACCATCCCCCATCCGCGCATGCACCTGCGGGCGTTTGTCCTGGCGCCGCTGCGCGAGATTGCCCCCGATGTCATGCATCCGCAGCTGGGGCAAACCGCCTCTGAAATGCTCTCCGCCTTGCGTGAACCAACCGCGGTTCAACTGTGGAATATCGGCGCCCCCGCCGGCGTGGAGGGCGCGCCATGAGCAAAAATCCTTCTGTTTACGCTGACATTCAAAGTTTTCGCGAATATCGGCGCACGCTATCGCCCGACGCGCCAATGGTTTTCGTACCCACCATGGGCGCGTTACATGCCGGCCACGGCAGCCTGGTTGCCCACGCGCGGCGCATAGCCGGGCCAACCGGCCACGTTGTGGCCTCAATTTTTGTCAACCCGCTGCAGTTCGCCCCCACCGAAGATTTCACGCGATACCCACGCACCATGGATGCGGATTTGCGGCTACTGTCAGTACGCGGCGCCGACGCCGTGTTCGCCCCCGGCGCCCATGAAATGTATGCCCACGCCGCATCAGCCATCACCGTTGATCCCGGACCGCTGGGGCAGATTCTTGAAGGCCAGTTTCGGCCCACCCATTTCAGGGGCGTATGTACCGTGGTATTAAAGTTATTAAACATTATCAGCCCCACGCACATGATCATGGGCCAAAAAGATTTCCAACAACAATTAATCCTGCGCCGCATGGCCGCGGAGTTTAATTTGCCCATCGAAGTGATTACCAGCCCCACCGTGCGCGATTCCGACGGTCTGGCCCTAAGCAGCCGCAACCGCTACTTAAGCCCTGCGGAACGCGCCGTTGCGCCGGCGCTGTTTGCGGCGCTTTGCTGGGGCGCCGGCCAAATAGAAAATGGCGCG
>JAJZCU010000411.1 GCA_021828935.1 Planctomycetota bacterium
TTATCATTCCCTGGCGATCTTCAATCGGCGGTATCATGTCAAATACCTCGCGTGGAACGATGTCCCCGCGGCGCCTCAAACCCGTAGTGGCCCAAAAACTGTGAAATTTCCGCGTGCAGGCCCTTGGGCCGCGGCGTCCACTCCTCAAATAACGGCACTTGATAGGCCCGGGCCAGACTGCCGAATAGCAACATTAAGCCGGTGTGATCGGCGCAGTCTTCGCACACGGTGACGTGATACCGCCGGGCCAGTTGAAAGAACGTATCGGGCAGATTGAACGCTATTCCGGCCCCGGAGAACCCGCCGCCCCAATAATAATAAAGCGGCGCCGCGGTTTCCCGGCGAACCAGTTGCGTCAGACGGCTGTAGGTTTCAATGACGCTCCAGTTGCGGAAATGTTGATAAACTGAAAACAGGGCCTGGCCGGGCGCCGCCGCGGGGACATCGTTCCACGCGAGGTATTTGACATGATACCGCCGATTGAAGATCGCCAGGGAATGATAATGCGCCGGCAACCATCGGTGGAATCTGGCCACGTCCTGCGGGGCATAGCCGTTCACGCCCTTTCCGCCGGGCGGCGGGCCCCACATGTAATCCAGCCAGCCAAAATCAAGAAAGGCGCCGCCGAAGGCCGGATTATTCTTTATATGAGCAATGGTCGTTGTGACATAGGTGAAATAGGCGTGGCGATTGAAGCGGCTCCACCAGGCGGGCACGGCTGAGACGCCGCCGGATGAGCCGATGTCATAGCGGGTAATCCACGGGGCGGGATTTCCGGGCCACACGCTGAACATGAAAATCGGAATAATACGCACCCGGGCGCGGGCGGCGTTGGCCAGAGTTTCATCCAATAATTGGTAGTTAAATTTTCCGGGGCGCGGCTCAACGCTTCCCCATGGTATGTTCAATTCGGCGCAGTCAATGCCGCGGCCGCGCAGGGCGGCAAAGGTTTTCCGCGGCCACGGCGCCGGCGGGACGGTGACGGCCCACGTCACCGTGGCGTACACCACTGCGGGACGCATTAAAAAGAGCTTGCTGTGCCGATCCAGCCGCAGATAAAGATAACTCAGCGGAATATTCCTGGGGATTATTTCCGCGCTTCGACCGGCAACCATGCCGCGGACGTATTTGCTGTCGCCAATGTTTCCGCCGGCTGCAACCTGCTTCATATGGTGGTCAGCGTTCGCGGCGGGGCGTCCGGCGGGGCCGCTGTTAAAGATAATGCTGGCGGTTGCTCCGCCGGCGTGCGTGGCCTGCGATTGCTTGGAACTCGGACGCTGCACGGACAGCGTCACGCGATGCACGGCAATTCCAGCGGCGCAAAAAAGGCGCAAGTCGGCGCCGGCGTTCTCCCGGCCGCCGAAGTCGACATTTGTCAGTTTCCATGTGTTGGTATGCCAAACCGCTTTGCCTGCGCCCTGAAATACCGCGGTGGTGGTTTTATAGGCGCCGGCGAGCGTGGGCACGCGTGAATTATAATTAATGCCAAGACCGCTGCCGCCGGAGGGAAGCCAATTCAGTTGCACCGCCCAAACGGGCCGGTTTCCGGCGTGCTGGCCAGCGGTCCGACGCGGCTGCTTGATACGGGGCTGGATCGCCGCACTGGCGGCGGCCGTCAATGCGGCGAGCCACAAAAGGCGCCCGATCGGCGTGATGGCGGAAGAGAGAATTTTTGTCATTTTGTACGCGCTCTGCCGACGGTGATTCACGATGCAGACTGCCGCGGTTAGCCAAGTATACCGCGGAGCCGCAAATAATACAATATTAGATTGCCCGGCCGGGGATGCCCCCCAGGGCAATCGCATCTTCCGAAGGCCATGTGAGTAACCCCAGCAAACGGGACTGTTTTGTTTGGCCTCGCCGTGCGGGCTCTCTTCGGCGGCCATCGGAAAGGGCGCTTTTCGGCGTAATATCGAATATGCACGGCCGAAGATGCAATCGCCCTGGGATGCCCCCCGAGGAGTTGCGCCTGCTACAATATGGGATGGAGGCGGCATGGATCCGCAACAGTCTAATGATGTACATGACCGGTTCAATGGTCAGCAGCGGCATTGGCAATTTAAGCTGGCGACGAAACCGAATATGTTCGGCGATGTGCCAAGCGTGTCCGCGCAGTCCGCGGCGGCGCGTTTTCAGGCAGCTGGTCTGCAGCGCGTTCTGGAACTGGGCGCGGGGCAGGGGCGGGATACCAGCTTCTTCGTGTCAAGCGGCTTTGATGTCACCGCGCTGGATTATTCCGCCGCGGGCGTTGAGGCGATTAATAGAAAAATAGCGGCTCTGGGCCCGTTGAAAACGGCGACTGTTGCGCAACACGATGTGCGGCGCCCATTGCCGGCCGCGGACGACGCCTTTGATGCCTGCTATTCCCACATGCTGTACTGCATGGCATTTTCGTGGGATGAATTGTTGCGGCTTTCCGCGGAAGTGCATCGCGTGCTGCGGCCCGAGGGGCTGCAGGTGTTCACCGTACGCACGGTCCATGACCCGCATTTCAACACCGGCCTGCCGTTGGGGGACAACGTATTTGAAACCAGCGGCGGCTACGTTGTGCGTTTCTTTGATGAAGCCATGGTCCGCCGGCTGCTGCCGGGCTTTGAGTTGGTGGCCATTGAAGAATTCGAGGAAGACCGTCTTCCCAAACGGCTGTTTGCCGTGACGATGCGTAAAATTGGAGCACCATGATCCATTGACCAAAGATTGCGCACCGTAGATCCCTAGCGCTTTGCAAGCGTTGTTTTGTAGCCGAGGGCGTCCATTCTTTTTATGACCGACTGTGGATTGAAAAGGATCGGCTGAGCGCGAACGCTAGCGGCGCCGCGACGGTATGATACCTTGGCGCTAATGACGTGGGGTAGCCGGCTGAGCGTGGCTTGCAGCCCCAAGGCACAGGCCTTGCAGTCCATATTTTTAATGTGATAAAAATAAACCCCCG
>JAJZCU010000412.1 GCA_021828935.1 Planctomycetota bacterium
AGCTCCCCCCCCCCACATGGGGGACCTAATGGTGGGTGGCCATCCTGGCCGCCGTATTGTGCGGCTGCCATTTGGGATCAAATCTTGGCGTGGACTTAACTACGCCGGGCTGGAAGCGCTTCTAGCCCGACGCACTATGGTCTTAATATCAACATAAATTCCAAGATCGCCACGGGGCCGCAGGTTTTGGCGGCCAGGACAGCCACCCCTCCCGGGCGGCCGGGATGGCCGCCCCCTTTTTAATTAACCCAAGGGCCTCAAAAGCCCCATACGCGTCCTCTTGGTTGTCTCAGCGCTCTTTGCGCCTCAGCGTTTTTTAATTTTTTGCATCCGCAGAAGGGCGAGCCGCGAGCGTCCGCGTTCGCTTATCCGGCGATGGCCTGTCATCGCGGTGCCGCGGAATTTCCAGACGCGCTCCGGTCGCCCGCCAGTGGGCCGGCGCGCCGCGGCCCGCGCACGCGCCGCCAAGATTACCAGCTCGCCCGTTTCTTCAGCCGGGTGGTTTGAACGTGTATGTGCTGCGGCGGCGGACTCGGCGTTTCCAGCCTGACGATCCAGAGAGAACGCGCAGACAAAATCGCCAAGCGGTGGTGGTGGGGCGAAAAGGCACAGGATGCGAAGATGTCGTGTCGCACGTGCGGGGCCGTTATGAGGCGGGCGGTGTACACCGGGCGCAGCGTTCGGCAGTTTAATATCCAAATGGTCGATGCCGATTGGGATATCGTGGCGAACGCCAGCAGCCGCCCATCAGCCGACAGGACGGGCGGCGCAATCGGGACCGCCCGGCCGGGCAACGTGACGCTGCGTATATGTCGTGTTCCGCGGCGGACCGCGATTACTCCCAATTTGCCTAAAGGGGGACGCCACGCGCCGGTAATCGCAAAAAATTCCCGGCTGGCAGGGGAAAAGGTTCCCATTGTCAACGGCCCCCCGCCCAGCCGAACGACCCGGGCGGGCGCCGGCTTCTTCCCTTTTTTTAGTGAAATAATGTGAATGGCTGAACCGTCATTCAACCATGCGAACGCCGGGCGATTTCCGCCCGTTACGGCCACAGCCCACCTGTGCTTATTACCGCGAATACGCATGGAGACCGGTCCCCGCCTGCCCGTAAAGGCATTCCAAAAGCGGACCTGCGTGCTGGATTTGGTGCCCGGCCTCCAGATCGCAAGCCAGGGGGATCCTCCACATGCGGCCACGTTGAGGCCCGACATGCGCGTGGGCCGTTGGAGTACCGTCGATGCATATCCGCCGACGTGATGGAGAGTACGAACCGCGAAGCGGCTACACAAAAGGGTGCGGAACCCAAGTGCCTTGGCGGCCCTGCCGTGCGCGTCCGGCAACCGTTGAGAGCGCACAAGACGCAACGCAAAATAACTATTGCCGACCCGCAACAGGTAAGACGAATAATCCGACGACTTGATAAAACGGGCGCCCCACGGGCCGACGGCGATATTGCGGCCGGGGCCCAGTGTGGTCCGGGTGATCTTCCACTGGCGCATGTGGGCGCCGAGTTGTGCCGCAATTCGACCGCCGTCCGAGTCCCACACAACAGCCTCGTCGCGTGGGACGCCGTCGCCCGTCGCGCGCCGCCGGGCCACCTCAACCATCCCGCTGGATACATGCAATATCGGTTCTCGCTTGGGTGTCCGCTCCGTGCCGCAGGCCGCGACGATCAGAGCAGTTACCGCCAGCACAACCGCGAGAACAGCCCGGCGGCAACTGTCGCAGTGGCTGAAGTTAGGCTCGCGGGGATCGCGGGCATGCCGCCCCGTTTCAACCGACGTCACCATTGCGTGCTCCCAAGGAGCGCAATCGATACGAATACTGCACCGAATAACCCAATTTCTGCCGACGCGCTCGGGGGACGCGCGATCGGGTAGAGGGCACGCAGCAACACATACGCATTGATTGCGCTTAGAAGGGACGCGAGCGTCCAGCCCACGAACGGCGGCAGCCACCGGCCCGCGGGAGCCGGTACGCCGGGGGAATCGCCTTTGAAAGGTGCGCCGCTGGTACGCGGCGCCGCCTTTCCGGAACCGCGCTCTGCCACGCCTGGAATTGACGCCAATTTCACCAGGACCCCACAAAGCGCGAGGATGCCGGCCACCCTGACCAGCATGGGTGGTATCAGCTCGTAACGCAATTTCGGCCACGCGTCGTGAACCAGGGAGGTGTGCCACCCGGGGTGCAACAACGATTTGAAGCGCGGTGATAGCTTGGCCGTCTGAAAATCTGACGGAAAGTATGTATTGGGGTTACGTGCCCAGATTCTCAGCAAAGCCGCGGCGACGGTTACCAAACTGGCAGCACCCGCAGCGCCGGCGAGACGATCCAAGAACGGGCTTCCGCGACGGGTCAGTTTCATTGCCCGGACCGCGCCAACCGTCAAGTATACGCACGCAAGAACCTGCGTACCGAGCATGGCATACATAAGCGGTGAGAAAGGTGCGTCCACTAGCCGCGCGACCATACAGATATTAGCCGCAACCAGGACTGCCACGAATAGGCGTGGAAGGGACTCACATGGCCGCTCGGCGGCCGCTCGCCTCCGGTTTCTAAGAATCGCGGCTAGAATGCTCAGGCTCGCGGCGGCCGCCCCGGCATAAATCAGGGCTGGCAAGACCAGACCATTAATCCACGGCGGGCCTGAATTGTATTTGACCGCAAGTAACAGGTCATATCGTTGGGGCATGGCCGTCCGTGGGCGCAATATCATTTTGGCGATCGTTGGCCCGCGCGCCAACAACTCGATTTTGGACTCAATTCGGGAGGACACCAAGAGGGCCCCTGCCACGCTTGCCGCAACCACTGCCGCGCCGAGTAACGAAAGTTTGTGCCCCTCCCGCAGGATATTTTTGCAATTTATGGCGGCCAGTTTTGGGAAACGTGCCACGATCGCCCCTTGGAAAAATG
>JAJZCU010000413.1 GCA_021828935.1 Planctomycetota bacterium
TTTCCGCGGAAATACAGCGGCAGCCAGCCCAATAGTTTCCAGGCGTATTTCCCGCCGATGTTTTCTTCCAGGCTACAGCGCCCGTCCTTGCGATAACGGTTGATAAGAAAATCGTAGCCATGCCAGGCCGGCCGGGCGGCGCTGTGCGTGTTGAGCAACAGCATCATCCAATTTTTACCGGCGGCCGGAGAAAGCGGGGCCGCCGTTTTGGCGTGAAAAAAGAGCGTGTGGCGGTTGCGCGCCACTTGCGCCAGCGCAATGTCGTTGCGGGCGGAATCATTGACATAATGGGAATGGGGCACGGCGCCGGGGAAATTGCGGTCCACGACATCGCCCACGGTTCCATGGAAGATCGGGCGCACCGGGGCCCATTGAGCAAAGCCATTCCCGCCTTTTTTGCGCATATGCAGCAGGGCCGGACCGCTTGACGCCCCCGGCGGCACCAAGCCCTTATAGCGGCGCATTTCCTCTAAAAATTGCCAATAATAATCATCGCCATAACCGCCGGTCATGGGCTCAAGGTCGCGGTCGAAATCCTGGTTGAATTCGTCGACAATATAATCCTGTCCTTTTTTGGTTTTGCGGCCCAAAAAGACCACGCCGGGCTGTTCCCACACCGAAGCCGTCCACTCATTCCACCCCGTGACCAGCAAAATGGGCGCATGTACTTTGCGGGCGTAATGCCATTGCCGCTGAAAGAACAGCCCCCAGGCCCGTTCCGGAGACAGCCATTGTTTATTATAATGCGGCACGAACCCGGGCACGCAACTTACGCCCCCGATTTGCATGTTTTTCCAAATTGGCCCGCCAACCGACTTGGATACCACCATTTGTTCCACATGGCCTTTGGAATCAAGCGCCGGCCGCTGCGGCGTATTGTCCATGAAGCGCCATTCGTGCGGATGCTGTTTGGCGCTTTGAAAGGCCCAGGTTTTGTGGAAGGTAAAATAATTTTCAATGGCCGGCAGCAGCGCCGGGTTTTTCAGCCCTTTGGCCGTTGTGGGCTTCGCCGCCATGATCAGCGGCTTGCCATGCCACATGAACCACATATTTTTATACTTCCCGGGCAGATACCACTTTTTGTAGAGCGCCTCAATTTTCCATTCCGGCTGGTAGTTTAAGAAGAAAACCAGCTTCGGAACCTGCACGCCATCGCGCTTCATGGCCTGGGCCACGCGCAACAGCACGGCAAGTTGGCGGTTGTAAATTTGGCCGTTGGTGTAGTCCAGAAACAGAAAATCAACGCCGGCGTCGGCGATCATGGCCAGGTGCCTGCGAATCACCCATGGATCAGTGGAACGATAATAACCAAATAATGGTTTGCCCCAATACCAGGTCGGATTCTTTGGCCCGCCGGGGGGATACGCCTGAAAGTCCTTGAAGCCTGGATGTTTTTTAAGAAAGTCTGTAACGTTATAGTTTTTGCCCCAGCGGTCTTTGTGCGTGTGCCATTGCCAATAAAAGAGGCCGACCCACCGGCGCGGCTTGGGCGGTCCAACCTGTTTGTAGCCGGGCAGTTTCCGGCCGAGGGCGTCAGTTCCCACCCATGACGCATGTGGAATTTTTACCGGCGGCGTATTCCAGATTGCCGCACCAGCGCCGCGTGCGGTAAACGTTCCCGTTGCGGTGGCCGCAAGCAGGAGGCAACACGTAAGGCGAATAATCTTTTCGGCCATGGAGGTTCCCGGCGATTCATGTGAGCCATCTTTAGTTGATTATGCCGCCGCATGGCAATCGGGGCAATGAGAAATCCTGGACGCCCGTGGAGGGGATACCGGGGTTCAAAATCGGCCGCTAGCCGCAATTTGCCAGGGCAGCGCCAACTTCATTGCTTCAAAACCCACACGCCTCCCTCCCCGGCCGTCTCAGCGCTTTCCGCGCCTCAGCGGTTTTCTGGCAATCTTCCATTGTCGATGGGCGTCCACGCAATGCGCCGCCGGCAACCTTGAAGGGGCCCCGCCTCAACGCGCCCGGCGGCGCCGCAGGCGGTCCAGCGCCACGGCCACGATAATAATAGCGCCCGTGACAACCTTCTGCACCCAGTTGCTAAGGTCCATCACGCCGCAGCCGTTGCTGACGATGGCGATAATCAACACGCCAATGAGCGTACCCACCGGAGAGCCTTCCCCGCCGGAAAGGCTGGCGCCGCCAACCACAACGGATGCAATGGCCGGCAGGGTAATGTAGGAAAGCGTGGATTTTCCCACGCCGCTCATCCAGGCGAAGTTCATGACGCCGGCCAGGCCCGCCATTGCGGAAGCAATCGCATACACCCAAATTTTTGACGTACGCACTCGCACTCCGCACAAACGGGCGGTTTGTTCATTGGAACCGATGGCAAACACATGGCGCCCAAACCGCGTGTACCGCAGCAGGGCCCATAAAGCCGCCGTTACTATAAAAATAAGCCAGACGCCCAGCGGCAACGGGAGCCATTTCCAATTACCGGAAGGCGTGTTAAGAAGATTTGCCAGCCAGCCCGCGTTGGCGTTGACGCTTTGACTGTGGCAGAGCCCCTGGGCCGCCCCGCGCAATGCGCTCCACGCTCCTAAAGTAACAATAAATGGTAGAAGGTTGAACGCCGTAATGATCAAACCGTTGAGCGCGCCGCACAGGGCGCCGGTGGCCACTGCGGCGAACACCGCCAAAATGATCGGCCAACCATGTAAAATCAGCAGGGCCACCACCACGGAACAAAGCGCCACCACCGGCCCGATGGACAAATCAATACCGCCGGAAATAATTACCAACGTTGTGCCCAGCGCCGCCAGACCGTTGAGCGCCATTTCCTCCAAAATCAGTTTGGAATTTGGCAAGGTCATAAATGCGCCCGGCTTGGCCACCGCGAAAAACGCGTACACCGCCGCCAGCCCCAGCAGTGGCGCAATTTTGCCCAGCAGCCACCGATAAA
>JAJZCU010000015.1 GCA_021828935.1 Planctomycetota bacterium
TGTTCTTCTTCACGCAGCGGGCGGCGGCAAAACCCCGGCCAAGGCATTGTCGTTACCCAGATTTTGCAAGTCGATATCTCCCAGGAAGCAACATCAGTTTATTGCAGCGACGCCAATAGATCGGAGCCGCATTTCCGTTTGGCCGTGGCGACCAGACGAACCGCGGATGACGCGGATGAACGCGGATATGACGAAGTTTTTTCTGGCCCGTTGCCCATGGTTCCGTTGGCAAGGTTCGGCTATCGGCCCGTCCCCCCATCCGCGTCATCGGCGTAATCAGCGGTTGATAATATTGGAGCCGCGCTGCAATTTGGCGGCGACGGTCAGGAGAACCGCGGTTGAATAAACAGAGTCGCGTCCGTGCGATCTCCATGATCTATTTTCTAAATCCATGCCTATAACAGACGGCAAAGCCATCGTTTACGGGGGAAAGCACAAGAAGATGTGGGGAATGACAAGGCCAAGGCCGGGGCTATATAGATACATCGCAGCGCCGCCCGGCGTGCATCCGCGGAATTATCCTCCACCGGAAAAATTATCCTTTCACCCCGGAAAGCTTCACCCCCTGGATGAACGCCCGCTGCGTGAAGAAGAACAGGATGACGATCGGCAACGTCATTAACAGGGACATGGCCATCAGCGGGCCCCAGTTGCTGCTGTACTGCCCCTGGAACATCGTCAGGCCAATTGAAAGCGTGTACTTGCGGTCGTTCATTAAATAAATCAGCGGGTTCAGGAAATCATTCCATGAATTAATAAATGTGAACAGCGCGACGATCATCAATGCCGGCACGGACAGCGGCACGATCAGCCGGGCCCAGATGCCAAAGTCGCTGCAGCCGTCCAGCCGGGCGGCCTCCAGCAGGGAAGGCGGTACGGAGCGGTAAAATTGCCGCAGTAGGAAGACAAAAAATGCGTTGGCAAAAAAGGTCGGCACAACCAGGGGCAGAATGGTGTTGATCCAGCCAAAATCCTTGAATAATAGAAAAAGCGGAATCATGGTCACCTGCCCCGGAATCATCATGGTCGAAAGCATCACCCAGAACAGCGCTTCGCGCCCGCGCCACGGGATGCACGCCAGCCCATATGCCACCAGGGAACAGCTCAGCACCGTGCCCAGCACCGACAGGCCGCAGATCACCAGCGTGTTGGCCAGATAGCGCAAAAACGGAAACTCCGCGAAGCCCTGACGGTAGTTATTCCAATCCAAATAGACCCGGTCTTGCAACCGCTTCGGCGGCACGGATAGCGTCTGTTTCGCCTTGCCCGATTGCCCCATTAACTGCACTTGAATCTGCCCGTGATGATGCGACAACGGCCGCACGCGTACAATTTTTCCGTCATGCCGGATGAACCAGGCCTTGGGAATAGGATCGGCGCTGTCGGTCTGCACATGGTCCGCCACTTTCAGCGACGTGCTGAGCATCCAGATAAACGGCGCGCAAAATACAACCGACAGCGCCACCAGCGCCAGGGTTGCCAGCAAAATGGGCCATATCTTAAATTTCATGACTACAAACTCCCGGACCGCCGCGGGCGCCAGCCCTCACGAATGGTAATACACAAACCGATTTGACAACTTCATCACGCCCACGGTGGCGGTGAGGATAATAACAAACATGATCCACGCCATGGCCGAAGTGTATCCCAGGCGGTACTGCGTGAACGCTGTATTAAACAATTCCAGGGAATAGAACAGCGTGCTTTGGTTGGGGCCGCCGCTGGTCATGATAAAGGCCTGCGTAAACACCTGCACCGCGCCGATCATCCCCATGATGCCGGTGAACAGCAGCACGGGGGAAATCATCGGCAACGTGATGTGCCAAAGCCGCCGCCAGGCCCGGGCGCCGTCCAGCGAAGCGGCCTCGTACAATTCCATGGGCACATCCTGCAGCGCCGCCAGGTACAGCACCATGCCGCCGCCGCACCCCCAGACGGACATTAAGATCAACGCCGGCTTGGACCACACTTCGCTGGTCAGCCAGCCCGGGATAAAACCCTCGGGCAGACCAATAAATCGCAGAAATTCATTGATAAGCCCCTGCTGCGGATTAAGAATCTGGTTCCACAACACGCAGGAAGCCACCAGAGGCACCACGGTGGGCAGAAAAAACATGGTGCGGAAGAAGGCCATGCCCTTGATTTTCAAGTTCAACAGCAACGCCAGAATCAGTCCCGCGAAGATGCCCAGTGGCACGGCAAAAATGGCATAATAAGCCGTGTTCCACACGGACAGCCAGAACCGCGGGTCATGCATTAAATTTTGATAATTACGCAGGCCCGCCCAGCGCGGCCGGCTGAAAATCGAATAATGACACAGGCTGTAATACAGCGACATGCCCACCGGATACGCCGTGAAGGCCAGCAGTCCAACCAGCAGCGGCAGGCAAAAGGCCAGACCGACAGGCCAGCGATTTTCGCGCGAGGATCTGAACCGACGACCGGCCCGCGGAATGTCAACTTTTTCATTCATGCGGCAAACCGCCTTTCGCCTGCGCCTTCAATCGCCGGGCCACGCCGCGCATCACTTCCACCAGGCGGGCCTTGGCCTTGGCGTTGGCTTCATCGAGCGCCTGGCGCGGCGTGTGATGTTCATAAAATACCTGGTCGCACGCGCGGTCCAGCAGTTCCATGAGATACCCCTGCACCGGCATGAGCGAACGGGCGTGCGTGGTGCGCGAAACGATGTGGTAATAGACCATCAGGTCTTTGTTATGCCGAATGCTTTTATAATAAGGGCTGTACCTGAAGGCGGGAAACTGGCCCATGTTTTTTCCGGCGGCCATGGTCGCGGCGCGGGAGGTACACATCCAGCGGATGAACGTGAACGCCGCGGGCTTGGGCTTTCTGCCGCGCGGAATGGCCAGCGAAAAGCCGCCCAGCCACGCCGTGGGATAGTGCCCGTGTGGCCCGGCGGGTATGTACGCCAGGCCGTAGTCCAGCGTGGGGGCGTCTTTCTTCATGTTAAAATACTGCTGAATGTGCAGCAGCGTCATGGCCACCCGGCCCATGAAAAACGGGCTGCTGGCCGTGCCCACAAAATTGCTCTGGAAACCGGCCACCCGGCTGATGCCCAGCCGCCGCGCCCAGGAGGCCATCCACGTTAAGCCGTGGATATTCTCCGGCGCGTTGACCGTCACGCGGCCAATAAGCCGTCCCGGCGCCGGCAGTTGATAAAAATTGCCGCCAAAGGCATAGGCCCAGTTGAACATGCTGTTGGCGTTGCCCCACTCCCACGGAATTAATCCCAGGCGTACAATGCGCCCCGACGGGCGGATGTCCGTGAGTTTTTTCATATCATAGTCGAGTTGTTTCACGGTCCGGGGCGGCTGGTTGGGCGGCAGGCCGGCCTCGCGGAACAGCGTCTTGTTCCACGCCAGGGCGAAGTTCGGGTCCGCCCCCCACGGCAGCGCGTACACATGGCCGGCGAAGACGCTTTCCCGCCAGCGCGGCAGCCAAAAATCGTGCCCCGTGATCCCCGCCTTTTTTACCTCCGGCGTAATATCTGTCAGCGCCCCACGGGCCGCCCATTCGGCCATCTGCTGGCCATCAACAAAAGTCACATTCGGCGGAACGCCCCCGGCAATGGCCAGAAACAGTTTTTGGCTGCTGGTCAAATTATTGGTGGCATAAGAAAGGCGTACATGAATCAATGGGTGAGTCTTCTGAAACGTGGTGACGATGGCCTGCAGTTGCCGCCGTGATGAGCCGCCAAATGGCTCCCAAACGGTGATCGTGGACACCCCCGCGCGCGGGCTGCGCCGCTGACAGCCGCCCAGAATCAAAACGCCTGCAAGAGCCAGCCCAAAACGCAACCGCGGGCATAGCGCCGCCCCCTGCGATTTCTGGTTGCCATGATTCATCGCGATATCCAACCGACGCGCCGAGAATCCCAAATTCCGTGAAAACCAGACTCGTAGAGGGCAGCGCCGGTAATGCCAGGCCGGACCTGGCGGAAATTTGGCGTGCCTGCGACTTTGCTTTTTTGCAGTCAACGCAGGTGACGCAAGGTTAATTGAGACCTGGAGATCAATTGCCAGACGCCGCGCGGAACAGCCCAATAGCCAGCCCCCGGGAAAGCTGGGTGTTTCTCCTGGCTAATCGCCCGCATGCTCGCCATCGGTCACTGAAAGTACTCAGGATTGGCGCCCAGCAGGCCTACCGTGGCGCCGTACTGGCGCAGAATTCGCGTCGCCCGGCTGTTGATAATCAGCAAAATAATAAGTCCCAGCAGCGGAATCAACGAGAAGATTCCCATCAAGATGCCAACCCCGACGCTGTACACCTTGGTGGCCAGCAGGAACACAAAAATGGTGCCGACAATGTACGCGGCAAGGAGGGGCAATCCGATAAACAAGCGGAGCGACGGCACGACAACCATGGCGACGTAACCGATGATTTCGGCCAAAATACAGATCATCATCCATCGTTGATAGGTGGCAATGTCTATAAGTTGTTCTCGGCTGCGTTCGCCGCTGGTCCCTGGCGCAACCGGCGCGCTTGACGCACCAGGGCCGCCTGGCGTGGCCGACGGGTCTGGCGTAACTGGCGGAATCTGCGTCATACACATCACCCCTTAAAAAATTGCATTTCATTTCCAGGCCCGCGTATGATACGCGAAAATGCATCGTGACAACAGAAAAACCACGCTGGCGGCGCCGTTTCCGCGTTCATCCGCGTCATCCGCGGGCCCCTTGCCCGTGGTTGTGCTGCAACGGCGGCGGCGGCTTCGATTAATAAACCGCTGATGACGCTGATCACGCGGATAGGAACGACGGGAAACTTGTCTTTGCCAGAGAAAATAATTACATCACACCGTTCCGAACCAAAATGGATGCGGCGCCCCGCTGTTTTCTCGCCAACTGCCGTTTATCCATTTCCATCGTATCCGCGTCTGTCCGCGTCAGCCGCGGTTCCTCCATTGTGTCTTGGCGATTCTCGGGCGCCAAAATGGATGCCGCGCCCCGCCGCTTTTTGGGCCCACCGCAATTATCCGCCGTTCCCGCCATTGTCTCTTGGCGGGGCCCGGTGCGATACGGCTGTTTCCACCGCGACGGCCGACGGCGTCTCGTTTCCCTTCCGCCAATTGCCACTTCGGCGGGCGACCGTTACCATGCTGCATAGTCAGGAGGCCCGATGCAATTGTCCAAGCGCACGCAGTACGGGCTCCGTGCCATGATTTGTCTGGCCGACGCCTATGACCGCGGCTTTCTGCAAACCAAGGAGCTCGCCGGGCGCGAACGGCTGCCCATGAAATTTTTGGAGTCCATCCTATCCACCCTCACGCGGGCGAATTTGTTGGTCTCCAAAATCGGCGCCACCGGCGGCTATCGGCTGGCCAAACCCCCGAAAGATATTACGCTTTCGCAGATTATCAGCCGCCTGGAGGGCAAACGGCTCTTGGAAGAACAGCAGCCGGCCCAAAACTCCGAGGGCCGGCCAGGGGAAGTGGCCGTGAGCCTGCTGCAGCAGCAGCTTTCCGATGGCCTGCGCGAGGCGCTGGAAAAAATGACCTTGGCTACGTTAAGCGAGCAGGTCAGCCAGCGCCATCCCGGCCAGATGTATTATATTTAACGGCCGATGGTCCAAGCGTCGGACCATCAGGTATTTTTCGGTGGGATACGCCGCATGGCCGTCCACCTTGATTGTTTGTTACGCGCTACAACCGGCCGTCGCCGCATGTTGTACCGCGTGCATCACCGCGTGGAGCACCCCGGCCAATGGCCCAACGCCCTGCTGTACCACCGAACCTTCCGCCGTCGCGCCTTCCCGGAGAGCTGCGTGAACGGCTGTTTCGCCATTTTCGCTCGGCGGTAATCACAGGCCTGCTGACCCTTATCCCATTGTTTGTCACGCTGTGGATTCTCGGTTTTCTTTACGGCCGGTTCACCAGTTTCACCTATCCCATCGCGTACCGCCTGGTGGATTATCTCGCCGGCCGCAACGCCGCCCACTTTAACCCCAAGATAATCGCCCGGTACACGGCGCCGGTTTTGTCGGTCATTATCTCGCTGGCGATCATTTATTTGCTGGGCTTATTAAGCGGCTTTGTGGTGGGCAGGCAATTGCTCAACCGGGTGGAACACCTGGTGGAAAATCTGCCGCTGATCAAAGGCATCTACGGCACCACGAAGCAGGTCATCGGCGTGTTTCGCAAGGGGGGCGGCGGTTCGGGCTTTCAGCGCGTGGTACTCATGGAATTCCCGCGGCGCGGAATTTGGACCGTGGCCTTTGTCACCGGTACCATCACCGATACCGTTTCAGGAGAGAGCTTTGTCTCCGTGTTCATACCCATGACGCCCAATCCCACCAGTGGCTTTTTTCAGATGGTGCCCGTGGCGCAAGTCCGTAACACCGATTGGACCGTTGATCAGGGCATTAAAATTGTATTAAGCGGCGGCCTGCTGGCGCCCGGGGAACTGAACTTTGGCTCCGCCACGCCCCCCGTGGTCGCGCCGGTCAACGCTTCCCCAGTGGTCATTCCCCCCGTCATTGCCTTGGACGATTCCCCTGACGACGCGCTTATTCCCCAATCCGCAGCCTCAGAACCCGCGCAATCCAACGACTAGGGACCGCCGAATTATCAACTGGCGCAATCGCCGATACGGGAGCCGAACACAACGTCACGGCCGAAGAATGCGACTAAACCGCGCGCCGGCAGCGCTGGGTGCATGGACTCCGGCCGCCAATGGAAGGTTATCAAATAAACCGCTGAGGCGCCCAGAGCGCGGAGACGAGGGGGATGCTTTGGAACCAGTGTTTAGTTCTAAATTAGTACGACTCGCTCTGTTGGACCCTTCGGACAACCGGGGCCTCTGGCGTTGCGCGTCGCATCCGCGACACTCCCCCAATAAGGAAAACGCCGGAAGGTTCCAAGCCTTCAGCCCCTCCGAAGACGCCGCGCGGGAGTGTGGCGCGCCGTCGGGGTGCGTTTTTGCCGTTTCAAGCGGCAATCGCCGGGCGTTTTGGCGTTGCCGGGGCGTTGTGGGCGTCACAGTGCATATTTCTGAAATGTAATGTGCATACGACGGCGCACGGCGTCAAAAATTCCAAACCCGTGGCCAGGCCTGTTAGCCGCCCGCGCCGGCCCATCGGGCCGCGGCGGCGACACAATTCCGCGGCGTCGCGGGGCGACCGGCGCGCAGATGGGCCGTCGCGCGGGGCGGATGCGTCGCGCCCCGTGCCGTCGGCGGGAGCGCCGCACATTTTTTTGGTAGCCCGAATGGGCGCATGAAAATAGCTCTGCATGTAGCCGCAGCGCAATGCCGGGAAACCGGGATAAAAATGGTAGGAAAGTCCCCGCGGGACGGCTGAATTGGCGCGGAACGACGACGGCACATAAATGTGGAACAGGGCACCGGGCTAAAGCCACGGTGCTAAAGCTTCTTTGCGCCGCCACGCATGCACATGCGATGCACGGTATCGAATCACGCGCAGGGCGGTGGTCGGAACCGGTTTAAAAATGCGGGATCGTTTGCAATGGTAGTCGCACGATTTGGCGGCCAAGATGGCCGCCCCCCTTTTTAGCCTGTTCGGGCACGTTGGACACGCCAGCGCGTTGGATCTTACTGTCGGCCAGGATTATGAATCAGGCCTTTCATCAGCCCAGGCAATGGCCTGCACGCGCCAACCGCAGCTATCCGATAAGCACCAGGCACAGGCTTACCAGGGAGTATATGCGCCGGGCTACCGCACCCGATGGCGCCGAAAAAATCATTACATCACCCCATTCCAAACCGAAATGGATGCGGCGCCCCGCTGCTTCTTTGCCAACTGCCATTTCCCATTTCCGTCGTATCCGCGTCATCCGGGGCGCCCTCTGGGCCATCCGCGGTTCCCTTGCCCGTGGTCGTGCTGCGGCGGTGGCGGCTCCAATTAATAAACCACTGATTACGCTGATATACGCGGATGGGGACGACGGGCCGCCCAATTTTTCCGAAAAAATCATTGCATCACCCCATTCCAAACCGAAACGAGTGCAGCGCTCCGCTGCGTGTTTTGCCAACTGCCAGTGCCCATTCCCGAGGTATCCGCGTTCATCGGCGTCATCCGCGGTTGGCGCCATTTGGTCTTGGCCGCCCGCGCCGGCGGATACGGGCCAGGGGATTATCGAGTGGCGCAATTGGCGGTATTGGAGCCAAACACAACCCACGGGCGAAACATGCAGTTACACCGCGTGCCGGCAGCGCTGGGTGCATGGACTCCGGCCGCCAATGGAAGGTTATAAAATAAACCGCTGAGGCGCAGAGATCGCGGAGACGACGGGCAGTAACGGGCGTGGGGTTTTTGAGGGGCTTGGATTAAAACGGGGGCGGCCCTAATGGGGGGTGGCCGCAATGGGGGGTGGCCATCTTGGCCGCCGGATCGCACGCATGCCATCGGGGGTTTAAATCTTGGCGTTGACATAACTGCGGCGGGCGGGAAGCCCCCCCACAACAGAAGCCCACCCCCACAAATCGCCGCCCGCCCCCGGCATCCTCCGTTCGTGCTCAGCGGCCTCACCGTCTCTGCGTTTTTTTCGCCTGCGCGGCCCCATGCTTCCATCGACGCTCCTAACCAACCGGCAAAATCTGCCGAACCCGTTGCGAGTTTTGCGCCGTCAGCCCTCCCATGCCCATTGTGCGATCCAATCAGTTTCCGCATTTCCCCGCGTTTTATCTAGGTATTTCGCCGCAATCCAGGTTGCTTAATAGCCTGGCACAACGCTTGCTTTAGCCAAACCGTCCAACGTCATAAACACAATAGTTTAAGAAATTCAAGCGGAGACCACGGATGGTTGCCAACGCCTCGCAGAATAATCCAATGCCCCCTGCCCAGTTGCCGGACCTGGAATTAATTGCGCAACGCATCGCCCTGTTGGCCCAACTGGCCACCGAAGAGCATCTTCGGGCCATGCGCGAAAGCCAGGCAGCCGGGCTGCTGGCCATGCAGGACGATGTTCGTCACAACATGGCGGAAGCTTCAGGGCTGCCCGCGGCGTGTCTGGACCGGCTGGGCGCCTTTAACGCATGAAAAAACCCGTCACATGCCAATCCCACGGCGCCCTGAATTTTTAATTAGGAACTGTATGCTTTACGGCATGTATCTGTCCACCGCGGGCATGAAGGCCCAGGAATACCGCAACAGCGTGATCGCCAACAATCTGGCCAACAGCCAAACCACCGCCTTCAAGCGCGACATCGCCCTGTTGGAACCCCGCGCCAACGCCAGCGTGGAAGACCCGCAAATGTTTGGCTACAACATGCCCGTGCTATCAGATTTAAGCGGCGGCGTCACGTGGGGACCAACCTATACCGATCTTTCCCAAGGCAGCCTGCGGCAGACCAACAACCAAACCGATGTGGCCCTTTCCGGTCGCGGCTTCTTTGTGCTGCAGGGCAAAGGCAATACGCCGCTGCTTACGCGGGACGGCTCATTTCTGGTGCGAGCCGACGGCACGCTGGTCACGGCCGGCGACGGCACGCCGGTGCTGGGCGCCAACCGCAAACCGGTGCATGTGAATCCGCGAATACCCATTGAGATCGCGCAGAACGGGCAAATCATGCAGGACAATAAAACCGTGGGAAAGCTGGCGTTGGACACCGTAAAAAGTCCGTGGGATTTAAAACAACTCGGCCAAAACCAATTTACCGTGGTCCGCCCCAACGCCATAGAGCCCGCGCCCGCGGAAACCCAGGTTCGCCAAGGTTTTCTTGAAAACAGCAGCGTCGATCCCACGGTGGAAATGGTCAACATGATCACGGCGCAGCGCATTTTTTCCGCCAACGCCAAAATGGTCACGTACCAGGGCCAGATGTTGCAGGAACTTGACACCGTCGGAATGGTGCTCTGAATAATCATCAATAAAAGCCCCGTTTCGCGATGGGCCGGCGAATAATTTCCGGAACCTCCAAGGAGACACTCAGCATGCTTCGCGCATTGGATTCAGCCGCCACGGGCCTCCGCGCCTTGTCCACCCAGATGGACGTAATATCAAACAATCTGGCCAACGCCAACAACGATGGCTTTAAAACCAGCCGCGTGAATTTTGAAGACCTCATGTACCAATATAAACAGCAACCGGGCATCCAAGACGCCCAGGGCGATATTCGCCCCACCGGCATCGCCATTGGTCTGGGCACTCGCGTGTCGGGCACGCAGTTGAACTTCACCCAGGGCGCCGCCGTGCAAACCGGTCGGCCGCTTGATCTGTTCATTCAGGGCCAGGGGCTGTTTCAGGTCAAGACGTTGCCGAACATAGGCAATGGCCTGGCCTACACCCGCACGGGAAAATTCTTTATCAATCCAAATGGACAACTGGTGGTGAACAGTTCCACCGGTTATTTGCTTCAGCCGCCGATTCAAATCCCGCAAAACACCACGCAGGTGAACGTATCCACGGATGGCCGCGTGTACGCCACCATCGCCGGGCAGACCAATCCCCAGCAGGTGGGGCAAATCCAGCTGGTGCAGTTTGTCAATCCGCAGGGCCTGGAGCAGATGGGCGGTAATTTATACCAGGAAACCAGGGCCAGCGGTCCGCCCGTGCAGGCCAATCCGGGCACCAACGGGCTGGGCACGCTGGTCAGCGGCTACACGGAGGCCAGCAATGTGGACCCGGTGAAGGAACTAGTGGACTTAATAAAGACCCAGCGGGCCTTTGATTTGAACAGCCAAAGCATCAAGGCCAGCGACCAAATGCTGCAAGTTGTCGACAACCTGTAAACCTTAGCGCATTGGAGCGCACCATGAACATGGTTAGCATGAAATTAAACTTTCGCCGCATGGCCCTGGGCGCCGTTGCCGCCGCCATCGCGATGGCCGGAGCGGCCGGCGCCGCCCAGGCCCAAGCGCAGACCCGGCCCCAGACGCTGCGCCTGCGGCAAGAAATCAGAACTTCCGGTGGCCCGGTCAAACTTGGGCAAATTGCCTCCATTACGGGCATCCCAGACCGCCTGGCCGACCGCCTGGCGCGGCTCGTGGTCATTCCACAGGGTTCGCACGCCAGGCAAATTTCTGCCGCGCAGGTGCTCTTTGCACTGGCCAGTCACGGCCACCTTCGTGGTCTTCTAAGCACCGTGCAGGTCAGCGGCGCCGACCGCTGCAAAATTATCAGGACCGGCGGGAACAAGCCCAACCGTAAGGCCCCCACGGCAAATCTCTGGGCCAATGCGCGCGTTTCCCTGGGCGCCCCCGCGCCGGCGCCGAAAACAGCCGCCGCTGCGTCAGCGAGCGTCAAGCCCGGCGTCCCGAAAATGAAAACTGTCACGCTGGCCGGTTTGCTCCGCAAGCGCATTCTGCACCGCCTGCATTGCACCGGCCGAGACGTACGAATGACCTTCCAAACGCTAAGTCCCGTTCTAGACCAGCCGCTGCTGCCGGGCCAAACGTGGCATTTTCACATCATCAGCGGCCAGTACCTGGGCATCGTGGAATTTGACGCCAAATTATTAGGAAATTCGCAGTTGTTGCGCCAACTGTTCGCCACCGTGCTGGTTCACAAGAAAATCCGGGCCATGGTCAGTTCGGTGCTCATCCGCCGGGGCGATGTGATGACTGCGGTCGATTTCAAGCCGCAGCCGCGCTGGATCGACCGCAACATGCCGACCTTGTTTACCAGCGCCAAAATGCTCGTGGGCCAGCAAGCCATACGGACCATTTCCCCAGGGACGATGTTGGACCAGCGCGATTTCAAACCCGTCGAACTGGTACACCGGGGCGAGACCGTCACGGTGCATATTGTCAGCGGCGACATGCACGTGAAAACCACGGCCACGGCCCGTCAGGGCGGCGGCTTAAACGCGATCATCGCGCTGAAAAACGCCAATGGGAAGACCTTTAACGCCGTTGTCATTGGCCGCGACCAGGCCCGCCTGGGCAGCCACTAATTTTGTCATCATATTCCAGGCCGCCATCGCGCCGCTTTATGGAGCAGACAGATGTTAAAGAAGAAAAGACCAGGAACCGCCCGCGGAGCGCCCAGGGCCCGGTGTCATATTAAAATAATCGTTATCGCGGCCGCCCTCACGGGCACGGGGCAACTGCGGGCGCTGGCGTCCGCGGGGCAAAGCCCGTTCGCCACCGCCGGCGCGGGGGGCGACGTTAAAATGCAGCGGCCCAGCGCCGTGCGCCAGGCCATGATCAGCGCTCAGACGGCCAGCGCCCCGTTGCAGTTGCACGGTTCGCTGTTCCAACAGGGGCTTATGATGGCCAACGCCAGCGGACGCATGATGTCCCCGCGCGGCACGACTCCAATCGGGCAGGTCAGCTACTTTGCGGTTCCCGTCCGCTCGCCCCGCAAACTTCGCAAGCACGACCTGATCACCATCATCATTCGTGAAAACAGCGACTCGGCCAGTACGGGCCAGATGAACAGCCAGAAACAGCAGGCCTTTGACGCGGCCGTGCAGCAGTTCATGCAACTGCGCTTCAGCGGCGGAAAAGTGCCGTATGTGACCTCCGTGACCAACCCCAGCGCGTTGCCGGAAGTGAAAGTGCAGTACAACAACACGCGGCGAAACAACGCCATTGATCAGCGCACGGATCAGTTCTCGGCGCGCATCACCGCTGAAATTATTGACATTAAACCAAACGGAAATCTGGTGGTGGAAGCCACCAAGCACATTCGCGTGGATGGCGAAACGCAGACCTTCCGCCTCAGCGGCGTGTGCCGCGCCCGCGACGTTTCCGTGGACAACACCATCCTAAGCACCCAGATGGCCAACCTGCGCCTTAGCAAGAAAACCCGTGGCGCAGTGCGCGACGGCACCAAGCGCGGCTGGCTTAACAAGCTCCTTGACACGGTGAACCCATTCTGAAAACACCCCTTGTTCCAGGCGGCCCGGCCATGCGAATTGCCCGAATTGTTACGTTTTTTCTTCCGCTGCTGCTCTTGGCTGCGCCGGCCATGGCCCTGCGCGTGCAGGATATTACCCGGCTAAAATCTGAAATCCCCAATGAATTAACGGGAATCGGCCTGGAATATGATGACAAAATTAGTGGCTGCCC
>JAJZCU010000414.1 GCA_021828935.1 Planctomycetota bacterium
GCAGCGTGAAGTATAGAATCGGCGTCAGCAGAAGGCCACGCAAAGCCCCCGGCATGGGCGCCTTCCAAAGCCCAATGATGCCTAAAACGTACACCGCCACGTACCACAGTGCCATGGGCGCATTGTACCACCAACCCCGATAATGCTTCGCGTGCAGCCACGGCGACCAGGTCCGCGCCGCCTTCACGAACGCCAGCCGCACCATGCGCCACGGGTCGGCGGCCATGTAACCCAGGGCCTTGTGCATCCACACCGCGTCGCGCTGCCCTTCGTTTAACCGCTTCATTCCCGGCAATAATGGTATGTCCGACTGCCGGGGGCCGCCGGTAGCGCCGGGATACACCGATTCATACAGACTTTTTCCCTCCAGCGTGCTGATGCGGAAAAAATCATCATGGAAAAGTTGATAATTGCGATTCCACCACGGCAGCAGACTTAAAAACAGCGCTGCCGCCGCCAGCGCAACGCCCGCCACGGCGCGTTTGCGGTCGCCCGGGCGGCAAAAAATGATCCACACCCAGATCAGCGGCACGCACAGCAACACCGAAGGCCGCACATAGACTGCCACGATCCAAACCGCCGCGAATAAAACCCAGTACAGCCATGGGAAGGCCCCGCGCGGCGCGGAAATAATTTTCCACGCCAGCAGCAGGCCGGCTAAAAAGAATACGATGAACGGAATTTCCGTCAGCAGCGCGGCGCTAAAGGCAATCAGCAACGGATCGCACGCCACCAGAACGGCCGCCAGCAGCGCCACGCGCGCCCCCAGTGGCCGGGCCAGCAGTGCTGTTAAGAAAACCCCGGCGGTTCCGCAGAGCGCCTGCGTGAACAGAACCCACTTGCGATGGGCGCCGAACAGCCAAAAACAGAGGCCCACATACACCGGATATCCGGGCATGCGCGTGGCGTACAAACCGTTGACGCGGTACATGCGGCCCGCGGCGATCGCCCGACCCAACGCGGCGTAGTCTTTGGAATCAGGAAAATAAAAGGGATGCACCCAGGCCAGCGCGAACCGGAAAACGAAGGCCATGGCCAAAATGCCGCCTAGAAGCCGCCATTGCCGCGGCGTAAATATCCGCCGGAATTGATCCCGCACGCCGCCCGAATTCAATGGAGTCTGAGGCGGCGCACCGGCGGCCACGCTCCGTGGCGGAGCGCCTGCTAACTGCTTGTCATCAAATCGTGCGGATTCTTCCGTCATTTACGAATCTTCTTTCACCGGCGCGGCTTCACCCGCGCCCGTCACCCGCACCACGGCGCGCGTGACCACCAGCCGCCGACCGCCGGCAAATTCCAACTGTCCGGCGACGCGCCGCCCGCGCACCAGTTCCACCGCGCGGTCCAGTTGGCTGGCGCTCATCGCATCGGCGTGCTTCACGGTCCGGCCGCGTATGACTTTATGCAACAGCCAGCGCAGCGCCGCGATTGGCGCCGCCCGCAGAACCTCCCGATCATATCCGCCCCGGCCATTGGCGCGCCGGGCCTCGAGCGCCAGTGCGCGGCCGATTTGAGCAATTGCGTCGTTCGCTTCCGCCGCGTGCCGGGCCATGCGCACCAGCGCGGCGTCAATTTCGGGATTGAGTTCACGCAGCGCCGGCAGCGTTTGCAGTCGCACTTTATTTCGCAGATACATGGGTAACTGGTTTGTCGAGTCGGTGCGAAACGTCTGGCCCGTTGTCGCCAGATATTCCAATAAACTCGCCCGCGGAATGTGCAACAGCGGCCTGAGCAATAGGCAATCGCCCACACGGGATCGACTGCGAATAGCGCCCAGGCCCTGCGGCCCGCAGCCGCGTAGCAATCGCAGCAACACGGTTTCCGCCTGATCACCGGCATGGTGTGCCAGCACAATGGCACCGCACCCGTGGTCCTGCGCCATGGCCCCAAGGGCGGCGAAGCGTTGGTCGCGTGCGGCGCCTTCGCTGCCTGATTTTTCCGCATCAAGGTGCAACTGACGGATGGAAAACGGCAGCCCCAGAGCTTCGGCGAGATCCCACACAAAAGCCGCATCGGCTTCTGATTCAGCGCCGCGCAGGCCGTGGTCTACGTGTCCCACGCACAGGCCCCAATGCCAGTAATTTGACTTGTTAATGGCGTGTAACAATCGCAGCAACGCCACGCTGTCCGCCCCGCCCGAACAGGCCACCAACAGCCGGGCTCCGCGCGGCAACAGGCCGGTGTAATGCAAATGTTGATCCAACTGTTGAACCAGACCACGCGGTGCGGGCATAATAGTCTTCCATGAAGAGCAACCGCCATTGTAACAGTACCGCGTGGCTGGACACACGTTCGGGCCGGGACGGCGCGGCATGGGCGTGCCGAAGAATGGAGGCGTGTGGCGCCCCGATAGTATCGCCCGTGCATTCAGTGGTTGAAAAATGCGCGTCGCGCCGCCGCGGGCCAGCGGGCAGATTAATGACCGCGGCGCTGCTTTGCGCAGGCATTGGCGCCATGGCAGGTTTCATGGCGCCCGCGGCATGGGCCAGCGGCGGCCTGCTAAAAAATCTGTTAAATAATGCTCCAACAATCAAAGGCCCGGGCGCGGTCCAGCCGCCGGGGAAAATGCCCGTGCGCAATCCCTTCGGCGTCACGGCATATCCACGGCAGGCCCGCGTGGGCGTGGTGACGTTAAGCAACGGAAAAAAGTTTGCCGGCCATGTGTGGACCACCACCCACACGCCGTTTCGCATCTGGCGCGCCGGTATTAAACAGTACCGCGACATTGCCCTGGTACAAATCAAAAGCATCCGCGCCAAATTGCGCTATAAAAAATGGTGCGCCAATGGCGCTGGCTGCAGGAAGGCAGCGACCGCAAAGTCTACTCCGGCAAGGGCTATCCCCTGATGAGCCTGCAATACACCTTCACTCTTGTCGGCGGAAAAACCGTGACCG
>JAJZCU010000415.1 GCA_021828935.1 Planctomycetota bacterium
TTCTTCGCACGAAATTCGCGTTCGGCCGCTTCGTCTGAAATAAAATCAGCACAATAAACATATCCGCGGTTGACGCGTTCTTCATGTTCAATTTGCCAGGCCCACCCGGCGTCCATGGTCTGGGCGGTGGTGTACGGCTTGATGGGTTCGTCGGCGCCGCGGGCCCAGCCGCCGACGATCGCGCGTTCGCAAAAAAGCGTTGATTTGTAGCTAATAAATGGTTCGCCCAGGGCTTTGCCCAGAAGAAGAGAAACAAAGCCGGAGCAATCCACGTACAGGTCCGCGGTTTGCCTGGCGCCGGAGGCCATCTCCAACGAAGCCACGCCGGCGTCATCCGGCCGCACTTCGCGCACGGTGTCATCCACAATTTCCACGCCCATGGCCAGGGCAAGTTCTTCGATGTACCGCACAAAGTTGATATTTTCCAGATGATAGGCATAGCAATTATGAAGCTTGGGAGAGTTATTTATGCCCCGTTCAAATATGCGGTCGTGGGTCATCAGTGCGGTGATGTTGTCCAGGTGGCTCATGTCCTGTTGACAATAAAATCCGACATTTTTTGGCAGGGAGGGAATGGGCATTTCCATCCCGGGGCCGAAACCAAAACTGAAGTTTTCCCGTGGTCCCCAGATGAAACGGGTGCCAAGCTTCCATGTGGGGCGGGCGGTTTTGTAGAAGTTCTTGAGTCCCACGCGAATGTATTCGTTGAGAAACTTTGTGAAGCCGATGGTGGACCCCTCGCCCACGCCAATGATCGGAATGTCTTTGGATCGTATCACCACGACCTGGAGCGCCGGAATGCGTTTTTTAAGCGCCAGCGCAACCATAAATCCGGCGCTGCCGCCGCCCAAGACTAACACCTTTTTGATGGGATCCATTGTTTCTCCGCAACGAGGCAAAAACGAGGTTTGATTGGGTGCGGGTATTGGGCCGTTGTCGCACCGTGGCGTGGACCAATTACCCGCAATCAACGTGATGTTTAGAAATTTTAGGCGGCGCCGAAAGAAATTGCACCTTGCACGAAAAAAAGCCGGATGGGCAAATTAAACCCATCCGGCTTGGAGAGAGATTACAGTGCGTTATGCAAGAGATGTCCGAAAGCCGGACACACGACAGCATTTAGGCCAGCTTGCGCTTGCGACGGGCCAGCATGCCCACAGCGCCCAATCCCAGCAGGCCCAGGGTAGCCGGTTCAGGAATGGCGGGCGATTCCGAAATTGGACCATTCGGGCCAGCCGCGTTATCCGCCGCGATCTGGCTGGCGGTCAGGGCATTGTTGAAGATGCGGAAGCCTTGAATGTTTCCAGAAAAGCTGGGATCGTTGAAGGGAGATATACCCAGAACGGTGTTCACGTTGTTAAAATTGGCAAGGCTGGTCCCCGCTGGCAACGCGACCGCCGTCCCGATCTGCGCGCCGTTGATGTAATACGACAATGTATTGGCGGTTCCGTCAATCACTGCGGCGATCATTGTGTTGCCGGATGCCGAACCGTCAAGAAACGGGCCGATGCTGCTGTCGGTTTCGCCGTTACCGCTGTTTAGTGAAATGTGGGATCCGCCGCCGCCCGTCGGGGCCGACAGAACACCCAGAAAATAATCGCTGCTGCTGGCGCCATTATTAACTCCGGGGCCATTGTTGAAGTCGAACGCCTGGGTGTAGTACCCATTGCCCGTGGCCGAAGTCGGAGTGAAATACTCCTCAACAGTGGCGCTGCCGCTGGTCGGAAGCAGGCCCCCGCCCAACGAATCGTATTGTGCACCGGCGTTGGATAGCGTGCTGGGATTACCACCGTTGGCCAAAACAAGGCCGGTTCCGTTGACGATCGTTGCACCATTTTGCAGCGTACCGGAGGTGCCGCCAACGGTGTCGGTGTTGCCCGAGCTGGTATTGAACTCATAATTATGGGTCAGAGACGCCTGGGCGTTCACACCCATAGCGCCGACAAACATGACCGCCGCAGCGGCAGAAACTAGAACCCGTGTACGCATAAGACGCACTCCTCTCAAAAGGCTTGTCTCTTCCGGGCCTCGCATTCGGCTGGCACATTACCAGACGCATATCCGCGGGGCGAAGAAATTTCAATGCCTGTGTCGTACGCACCGAAGAACATGACGATCGATGCACGACCAAGTATGCCACACAAATGGGCAGAATGCAAATGGACAAAACGCCGAAAGTGTAGGACAAAACCGGATAAATCACACCCCGCAGTGGCAGACCAGGCTGGCCCCTTGCCAAATCAGCGCGCCTTCTCGCGGCGAAAACAGCGTGACGACCGCCCATTCAACAAAAGAAGCCGGATGGGCAAACAAAACCCATCCGGCTTGGAGAGAGATTACAGTGCGCTATGCAAGAGATGTCCGAATGCCGGACGTATGCAACAGCGTTCATTAGGCCGTCTTGCGCTTGCGACGGGCCAGCATGCCTACGGCGCCCACGCCCAGCAGGCCAAGGGTGGCCGGTTCAGGAATGGCGGGCGATTCCGAAATTGGACCATTCGGGCCAGCAGCGTTATCCGCCGCGATCTGGCTGGCGGTCAGGGGATTGTTGAAAATGCGGAACGACTGAAGCGTTGCATTAAGGGCCGGATCGCTTGCGAACGGAGAAATGCCTAACCAAGTGTTCACGTTGTTGAAGACAGCTAAGCTGGTACCCGCCGGGATTGCAGTGGGGGTTCCAACCAGCGTCCCGTTGAGGTAATACGACAGGGTATTGTTGGTTCCGTCAATGACGGCTGCGACCATGACATTAGCGCCGCCCGCGCCGCCGGGCGCGTCAATGTAGCCAGCGGGGGAGCTATCCGTTTCGCCGTTCCCTGTGTTCAGGGCAATGTGCGAAGAAAAACCGCCATTGTTCGGGTAGGACGCTACGCCCAGC
>JAJZCU010000416.1 GCA_021828935.1 Planctomycetota bacterium
AAAACAAGCTGTTTCGTGTGCCGAAACGGCATAAAAACCGCCATTTACAAGGGGTTTGCAAAAACTTAATAGGCGGAATGGCTAGGAACTACGGATTAATTGGCTACTCAACGGACAATCGGGCGGATCATGGTGAGCAGAACAATGGCCGCCGGTTTCGGGCGTTGTGCTGACGCACGGTTGCTGCCGAAACTAAGAAAGTGCCGGGATGCCCGCCTCAAGCACGGGCGGTTCCTGCGCGGCGTAAGCGTCAACCGGTTCATTGTATTCCATCAGGCTCGCGTTGATCTTAGCGCGGGCTATGGATGTAAACGCCAGTATCATCCCCATAAACACTGCGGCGCTCGTGGCGATTGCCAGCAGATACGCGTCGAAGAATGATCCCGCAAAAAATGCCGCGGCAAAGGCACAAATAAACTCACACATCTTGCGATCTTCTTCATCCAAGCGGCCGCGGTTACGATACACAAAGGACAGGTCGTTAAATAACGCCAAGACCATGACCGCGAAGACCGCCAGCCCGACGATGCCCAGTGCGGCGGCCACGGAAAGCACCGAGCTTTCCGTGATGACGGTGAGCCCCGGCCGGCCGAACAACGGGTGGCGTACGAACGCGGAGAGGGCAATGAGCCACCCCTTTATGCGGGTGTCTGCCGTCGACCCCAGGCGGCTGGCTATGGCGCTGGCCGCCGGCGAAAAATAGCTGTATATTTTAAAGCTCACGGCGCCGAGGATGGCCAAGCCCACCCATCGCTTGAATTTAGCTCGGTTAAGAACCAGCAGACCTACCGCGGTCATGCCTGCGCCGGTGCGCGAGCCGGTCCACACCATGAAGGGCACGAGCACGGCGGCGCCCACGAGGCATAGCAGCCGCTGTCCGCGGCTGGCTGCCCCCGATGTCAGCACGTAAGCGGCCATGAGGAAAATACATGCGCCAGCTTCGGCAACGTGTTGCGGGTTGTCGCTTAGCCCGGTGAAGCGCCCATTGATAACGATCCTGTCCGGGGGGCCGAAAATCAATTGAATCGTGGACAGACCAAAAAAAACCAGCGAAGCGGTAACACATGCACATAATAGGCTGATGAAATCCTCTGGGGTCCAAACTGACCGGCGAATATATTGCAACACCCCCAGGAAGAGCATGGTGATTAGAACCAGTGCGCCCGCGGTGCGCTCCGGTGCGATGAACATAACCCGGAGCACGAAAAGCAGCTCCAACGTGATAAACGCGACGGCCCCCGCGGGCAGGCTGCCATTGGGCATTCCGGATCGATCTCGCATGTAGCGGGCGGCAAGCAGGGCAATTGCCACCACGAACAAGGGTTTGCAGAACCCACGAAACGTTTCCAAGGGGCCGATGAGGGTGTTGTTCCAATAAATCGAATGGTAATATCCAACCATTCCCGTAAGCGTTGCCAAGAATATAAGAAACTTCTTGCCGTTTCGACTTGACACCGCATATAGGACCATTGCGAAAAAGGCCACCGCCCCAAACATTCCCTTGGGAGTGCCCAATAAGCGGGTAAGTGGGCCCAAGTAGTCGAAGACGTTTCGCCCGACACTGTGGGAGAGTCCATAATTTCGCGTCCGAATTGTGACCAAGTCATTTCCTCATATTGTGCGTGCTTGTCGACAGAAGCCTATAATGGGCACTTTGGTCGTCGCCGTGCAGCTTACGATACCGCGACAATTTCTGGCCTCACGCGATCGACCTCGCGCCCTTGTTCCGTATCGGCTCGTGAGCCGCAGAAATAGAGACTCACGCTTCTGCCGACTTCGGAGTCCTATAATGCCCCCAATCTACCAAAGCGGCGGGCGGCAACAAAGCCCCGGGATCTCGGCAATGAAACCGACGCAAAGCTTCGCCTTCGCCGGTCGCGGCAAACGACCCCTAAAGTGCCGCCATGGCCCGCAATTCAAGGCTTCTTGGGTATGGGGCACCATATCGGCGGTTTTCATCCTGATTGTTACGCTGGTCACTGGCCAAAAGATGCACGCGGCTGCGCAGCGGGGCGCCCTTGAGGCAAATCGGGCACCCGCAAATGCCACAGCTCTGCGGGAGCGTTCGACGGAACGTCACCGCGATCCTCTGAGCGCCAGCCGGGCGAGCATACAGGCTGCCGCACGCACGGCGCCCAGCTCAGCCGACGCATCTCCGGCGCCCCCGGGTTCGGAAAAAACCGTTCATTTCTGGGCCTCCGCCTGGAGCGCCGTGTCATTCCAGCAACAGAACCTTACCCCCATGTTTTGGGTCCGTCATGCCACCACGCCGGCCCAGGCGGCGGCGGCGGTCGCCGAGCTGCCTACGGGGCGGGTAGTCTTATTTTTTTGGAATGCCGCAGCGCACCTTTTAACGGATCCGCAGGATCGTTGCCGTACGCCCGCGGGCCTCGGCACCGCATTCCCCGGTCCTTGGCTTCAGGCGGGCGCCGGCGCCATCGGGCAACGTATGCGCACGTTCTTTGCGGGGTACAAGGCTGCTGGCGGGCAAGCCGACTTCGTGGTGCTTGATTACGAAGCGGGCTTAAACAGTTGGCAGATTTCGCCCGCCGCCGTGGCCGCGGTCGCCGTGGACCCGCGTGGCGCGGCGCTACGGAAACAACTTGGCATTAATGAATTATCGGCCATTTTCAAACCCGGCCCGGCGCGGCAAAAGTGGAATCAGGCCATGGGCCAGCGCCTGGCGGGGGCCTTGAACACGGCCTACTTTCTACCAGCCAAGGCATCTTTTCCATCCATAAAAGCCAGTAATTTTAATGGTTTTATCATGCCCGCAGCCCTCGCCGTACCGGACCAGAACGACCACGCGCAACTGTCGGCCGCATGTTTCGGAAACGTGCAAAGTCCTTCTTATTATGGAATCGTCGGCGTTGGTGG
>JAJZCU010000417.1 GCA_021828935.1 Planctomycetota bacterium
ATCGCGCCCCCGCTGCCAGCAGCGGTCGGGCAATGGTTAACATCGGAGTCCTTTACGAAAAGGGTCTGGGCGTCCCAGTGGAATACGCCAAGGCCATGGAGTGGTGGCGGAAAGGGGCCGCTGCTCATGACGGACGCGCGATGGACGACATCGGCACTCTGTACGCCAACGGGCTGGGCGTGCCAGTGGATTACGCCAAGGCAATGAAGTGGTATCGCAAAGCGGTCGAACAAGGCAGCGCGGGCGCGATGGCCAATATCGGCAGCCTTTATTCAGAAGGCCAGGGCGTGCCAGTGAATTACGCAAAGTCGATGACTTGGTATCGCAAAGCGATTAAATCAGGCGACGCGGACGCGATGGCTAGCATCGGCGCCCTGTACGCCGGGGGCATGGGCGTGCCGGTGAATTACGCCAAGGCCATGCGGTGGTATCGTAGGGGCGCTGCGGCTGGTAGCGGGCTGGCAACGCTTAACATCGGAGATCTGTACGCCAAGGGTCTGGGCGTGCCGGTGAATTATGCCAAAGCCATGGCGTGGTGGCGCAAGGCGGCTGAATTAGGGAACGCCGGCGCGCTGTGTAACATCGGCGCGCTGTACGCCCAGGGTCGGGGCGTGCCGGTGGATTACGCTGATGCGATGAAGTGCTGGCGCAAGGCGTCCGCTGCTGGCAGCGGGGGCGCGACGGCTAACATTGGTGCTCTCTATGCCAAAGGTCACGGTGTGCCGGTGAATTACACCAAGGCCATGGCGTGGTGGCGTAAGGCGGCCAAGTTAGGCGACGCGGGCGCGATGTCCAGCATCGCCGCTCTGTACGCCCTCGGCCATGGCGTGCCGGTGAGTTACGCCAAGACCATGCAATGGTTTCGCCGCGCGGCTGCGGCTGGCAACGGGGTGGCGATGGCTTGCATCGGCGCTCTGTATGCCCACGGGCGCGGCGTGCCGGTGAACTACGCCAAGGCCGTGGCGTGGTATCGCAAAGGCGCCGTCGCCGGGAGCGGTGAGGCGATGAAAGCACTGGCCGCGATGTATCGCGTCGGCATCGGCGTGGCGAAGAATCCGCGGAAGGCCGCAAAATGGTCCGCGGCTGAGGCCCACGCAACCCAACCCTGATGGCGCCGCCGATTCAGGCCGTTGCGCCATTGCATCAGCGGGCGGATGTTCTATAATGGATTTCTTCGGACCATCTTATAAGGTTGTGCGCATCTCACTACGATGCCACTGACCGAAGATGCTTTATTGTACGTTGGAGAGGATTTTTATGCCTCATATTATTGTTGAACCCTGCATTGGCGTGAAAGCCGATCGCCGATATTAGGATAAGTCTGCGCCGCCGGCGGCGGCGCAATTTTCAGCGCCCGGACATCATTGGCGTTGGTGGGCCCCTGCACCGGCGGAAGATCGTTGATCATCACTTTTTTGTGATCATAAGGCAGATCAAAAAATCCACGTTCCACGCCCAACATTTTTGGATCAAAAGGGGCACAGATATCCAACCCGGCGCCGGGGTTCACGCATGATCTCGCCGCCACCAGATACAGCGCATTGCCGGTGCTTCCGCCGCTCATTGCCTGATAAAAATGGTCAAAAAGCGTGTAATGGTGGGCAACACGATGATAAAACGGGATATCTTCACCCTTGTAATATCCAAGCACCGGACCGCTGGGATGGGCCAGATCAAAATCGAGTTGCTCGGGCTTGAATTTCTTAAGGTCCGCCCGCGACAGATGGTCTCTGGCGGCGCCGGCCAAGGCCACAAAAAGATCCATCTTGCCGTTATTAACCTCCGCCATCATGCGGAAAAAGCGATGCTTTGGATCCCAATGCACGTTGCCGTTCGCCGGAATATAGGGCGCCACATGGAACGGCCCATTGGGCAATTGCACATTTTGAAAGCCCGGCAGTGATGGCAGCGGCAGGTCGCGGTAGGCGATGCCGGCAGGATTCTTCTGCAGCCCCGTAAATCGCTGGTCCAGCTTGCCCTTTGCATCCAGCAGGTTCACAACATGCTGGCCGCTTTTGGGCGCAAACGTGCCGAAGTAATGGTCAAAGCTGCGGTTTTCCTGAAAGCAGACGATGATGTGCTGAATTTTTTGACGCAGCTGCATTTCGCCGCCCCCGGCCGGCCCCGCACGCACCAAATTCGGCGCGGCAATTACCGCCCCGCCACCCAATGCCAACTGCTTTAAAAACTGCCGCCGATTTTGTCGTGCCATGGCAATATCCTGATAATCATAGGCCCGCGCGGCGTTCCCTGCCGGACGACGATGCGGCGAACCATTATGCATCGGCCCGCGCGATAAACCCAGTTGCTCGGCCCCCATCAGACGCCGGCGATGCGGACACCCCCCATCCCCGAAGGCCGCCAAGCCGCCGCACGCGCCGCCGTTCACAGAAAGTAGCCGCGGCAAGAATGATCGTAATCGGGGCATCGTGGTTTGAGCAAGCGAAGCACGCAGCGACTACGGCACGGCGTACGGAGGCCGTGCCGCCCCGAAGCATCGTAGCGAAAAGCTTTGGGGGCGGGTCATCACCACGAGCTGGCGCCGGACCGTCGGGTCCAGCCCGTAAACGAGCGCAGCCTCCGGGCTTTTCCATCATAATTTATTAAAAACAAACTGGAACGCCCCGCATTTTGTGACAATTTTGTGTTGGAAGACAGTGACACTACCGCATACGCGCAGGGGCGTGTGCCTGGGCTGACGAAAAGCCTAACCCAACCTTCGCAGAAGTACCCCTAAAACGGCCTTGGCGCTAGCGCCAAGGCCACAGGTCTCCACTACAGAGCCGTCGCCGGGCGGCGCGGTTTTTTGTGCTCCGGCGACAGCGCAACCCCGCTGGCAACGTGCGGTTCTTTTATTCGTCGGTTTGTTCTCAGA
>JAJZCU010000418.1 GCA_021828935.1 Planctomycetota bacterium
CCGTGCATCGTTTCGCCACAACGGTCTCCGGCGCAACGCTTGATTGCACCGTGGCCCTGGCCAGCGTGGCCCGCGGGCGGATCATATTCCAAAAAGATTACAAATTTAATACACGGCCGGCGGGTGCGGCCGGCGGTTCCGCGGCCACCGACGGCCGCATGAGCATCAGCGCATTTCTGCTGCGCCTGCTGATTTGGGCGGGGCTGGTTCTGGCGCTGCCGCTGGGCGCGCTGCCCACGATTCGAGCCACGGTTCGCCGGGCGTCCAATGGGCTCAATGGCGCGCTGCTGTGCGTTTTAACCGGCGTGGATGCGCTTTTGGCCTATTTGCTATTAGGGGCGGGATTTGGTTCCTGGCTGGCCGCATTGAGCTTTATCCTATTCGCATGCGCGGCGGTGGCGTACAATTTGGAAGTCATGGCGCGAGTCGCCCGCGCCCAAGCATGATACAATCATGATGCAAACGCGGGTCAAGCATGACCCGGCCCAGGCATGACGAGCATTTCGTTTCGCCTGTGGGGCGCCATATTTTCGGAAGAAATACGCGTGATCGGGCGCCGCGCAGCAAATTTTATGCCCCGCGCTTCGCCCCGCGGCGCACCTTTTTCTGCTGCGGCGTCATGGGTTTTCGATTCGCCAGCCCCGTAGCCACGCCCTGATCAATAGCCGCCGCCAGAGCCTCATCATGCCGTTCCCCACGCCGGTTTGCCGCCCCGCCGCCCGCCCCGGCCGAGCCGCTGCCGCCCGCGGCATCTTCACCGCCATCTTTCGGCGGCGAAACAATCCGCGGCGCACTTTTTAATTCTTTAATTTTATCCCGCAGATGCGCGGCCTTTTCAAATTCCAGGTTGTTCGCCGCCTGCAACATCTCTTCCTCCAGCATCTTGAGCATTTCCACCTGATCAAACTGCTGCTCGGACCGCGCCACCAATTCGCGCGCCGTGCGCCGCGCCTTAAGTTCAACGTCAATGCCGTGCCGTATCGCTTTCTGCACCGTCTGCGGCGTAACGCCGTGCTCCACATTATACTGCTGCTGAATGGTCCGCCGGCGCGTGGTTTCTTCCATCGCCCGCTGCATGGAAGGCGTGACCGTATCGCCGTACAACAGCACGGTTGCGTCCACATTCCGCGCACAGCGACCAATCATCTGAATCAGCGAGGTTTCGCTTCTTAGAAAACCCTGTTTATCAGCGTCTAAAATTGCCACCAGCGACACTTCGGGCAGGTCCAGGCCTTCGCGCAAGAGATTCACGCCCACCAGACAGTCGAACGTGCCCTCGCGCAGTTCGCGCAAAATTTCCACCCGGTCAAATGTCTGAATTTCGCTGTGAAGGTATTTGCAACGCAGCCCCGCTTCGCCAATATAATGGGATAAATCTTCCGCCAGACGCTTGGTCAGCGTGGTTACCAGCACCCGCTGCCCCAATGCGGCCCGTTGCTGCACCTGTTCCAACAAATCCGGCACCTGACCCTGCGCGGGCCGCACTTCAATGACCGGATCGATCAGGCCCGTTGGGCGGATGATCTGCTCGATAACTTCTCCCCCGGTCTGCCCCAGTTCAAACTTCGCCGGCGTGGCGGAAACAAACAGCACATTGTTCCACATGTTCATGAATTCTTCAAAGCGCATGGGCCGGTTGTCCAGGGCCGATGGCAGACGGAACCCGTGATCCACCAGCACTTCCTTGCGGTGGCGGTCGGCGGCGTACATGGCGTTAAGCTGTGGAATGGTCACATGGGATTCATCAATAATAAGCAAATAATCCTTGGGGAAATAATCGACCAGCGTGTACGGCTTGGAACCGGGCGGCAGGCCGGAAATGTGGCGCGAATAGTTTTCAATTCCGCTGCAAAATCCGGTTTCCTGCAGCATTTCAATATCATACTTGGTGCGGGCCATGAGTCGCTGGGCCTCCAGCAGTTTTCCCTGCATGCGCAGTTGCACCACGCGCTGTTCAAGCTCCAGCTTGATGTCAGTGATGGCTCGCACCAGCGTTTCCTCCCCCGCCACATGGTGCTTCGCGGGGTACACATAAATGGTGGTTTCTTCCGTTAGTAATTCCCCGCTGGTGGGGTTGATGTGCCAGATGTGTTCAATCTGGTCGCCAAACAGTTCAATCCGATAGGCGGTGGTTTCATAGGCGGGAAACACTTCCACCACATCGCCGCGGACGCGGAACGTGCCGCGCTTGAATTCAATGTCATTGCGGTCGTATTGCAAATCAACTAATCCGCGCAGAATATCTTCGCGTGAAATGGTGGCGTCTTTAATTAAGGCCAGCACCTTCTGCTTGTATTCATCCGGCGAGCCCAGGCCAAAAATGCAGCTCACCGAAGCCACCACCAGCGAATCCCGCCGACTGACCACCGCGCTGGTGGACGCCAGGCGCAGTCGGTCCAGGTCATCGTTGCGGGCCGCGTCTTTTTCAATGTAAATATCTCGCTGCGGGATGTACGCTTCGGGCTGGTAATAATCGTAATAGCTTACAAAATAATTAACCGCGTTGCTGGGAAAAATTTCCTTGAATT
The DNA here is from genome assembly GCA_021828935.1 of Planctomycetota bacterium. Classification (GTDB taxonomy): domain Bacteria; phylum Planctomycetota; class Phycisphaerae; order WQYP01; family WQYP01; genus JAJZCU01. Next base: position 2,529 of record JAJZCU010000418.1, read on the forward strand.
CCTCGTACAGTTGCGCCGCCAGCGTTTTGTTGTGGCTGACCACCAGCGTGGGCACATTCAGCCGCGCCGCGACATTCGCCATGGTGAACGTCTTGCCGGAGCCCGTGACACCCATGAGCACCTGCTGCTTTTGCCCATTGCGAAACTGGTTCACAATTTTATCAATGGCCGCCGGCTGATCGCCCATCGGCTGGAACGGGCTTTCGATACAGAAGGTCTTATCGAGCATGCGAATCCTCACGTCGTCGTTTGACATGATTATAGCATGGGCGACAATCACATCCCGTGCGGAAGTTCTCGCATTTACCGCCTCTGTTCCTTCAACCGCAGCACCAGCGGC